>JALAGW010000046.1 GCA_022712235.1 Brevundimonas sp.
CAGGCTGATGAGCCGTTCGATTTCCGGCCCGGCGGAGGCGGCCATCAGAAGAGTTTCGGCATTCCGGGGATGTTCATCCCGGCCATCGGCCCGGCGGCGTCGCGCATCAGGGCGTTGTTGACCTCGTCCAGCTTGCGCTTGGCGTCGGCGTGGGCGGCGACGATGAGGTCGGCCAGGATCTCGCCTTCGCCGGGGGTCATCAGGCTGTCGTCGATCTTCACCGAGGTGATCTCGCCGGGGCCCTTCAGGGCGATGGAGACAAGGCCGCCGCCCGAGGTGCCCTCGGCGGTGGATTCGGCCATTTTCGCCTGGGCGTCCTGCAGCTTCTGCTGCATCGCCTGGGCCTGTTGCATCAGGGCGTTGAGGTCTTTCATGCCCCCTAGATAGGGCGATCCGCAGCCGGGCTCCAGACCCTGTGATCGAACATTGATCCACATCAGCAACAGATTTTGTAGCCAATCCCCTTGACGCAAACGTGGGACAGGCCATATTCGCCACAACTGAAGTTGCTAATCCTGTTCAGGAGCTTTTCCCATGGCCTTTGACGCCCTTCCCGCCCGCGACCTTCCGGTTTCCGACGCCGTTCTGGCCCAGCTGTTCACCGAGGCGCGCACGCGCAACAGCTGGAGCGACCGGCCGGTGTCCGAGGACCTGATCCGCCAGCTCTACGACCTGACCAAGTTCGGCCCGACGGCGGTCAACATGACCCCGGCCCGCTTCGTCTTCGTCACCTCGCCGGAGGCCAAGGCCCGCCTGTCGGTCCACATGGCCGAGGGCAACCGCGCCAAGACCCTGGCCGCCCCGGTCAATCTGATCATCGCCCAGGACATCGATTTCCACGACACCCTGCCCAGGCTGTTTCCGCATGCGCCGGGCGCCCGCGACTGGTTCCTGGACGAGGCCGGTCGTCGTGAGGCCGCCTTCCGCAACGCCTCGCTGCAGGGCGGCTATCTGACCATCGCGGCGCGCGCCCTGGGTCTGGACGTGGGTCCGATGTCGGGCTTCGACGCGGCCGGCGTAAAGGCCGAGTTCTTCCCCGACAGCAGTGTCGAGCCGAACTTCATCATGAACCTGGGCTACGGCACGGACGAGAACCTCTTCCCGCGCTCGCCCCGCCTCGACTTCGAGGAAGCCGCGCAGATTCTGTGAGTTTTTCCTCCTCACGCCGTGGGGAGGGGGACCGCGTAGCGGTGGAGGGGCCGGCGGCGCCACGCTCAACCGAGCCCCTCCGTCTCGACGGCTGCGCCGTCGATCCACCTCCCCATGAAATGGGGAGGAGAAAGTCAGTCTTCCTCGTCGTCTTCCGGGATGGCCGGCATTTCCACCGCCGGCGCCCGGGTCTTGATCTCCTTGATCTCGGCGCCGGGGAAGGCCTGCATGATGGACACGACAAAGGGGTCCGCCTCGACCGCCGCACGGCGGGCGGAGCGGGCCTTTTTCTCGATCTCGATCAGGGTCTCGCCGCCGCCCTGCCCATTGGCGGCGATCAGCCAGGTGCGGCCGGTCCATTCCTTGAGCCGCGAGGCCAGACGCCGCGCCAGATCGACGGGCGAGCCGGCCGCCGGTTCATAGACGATGGCGCCGGGCTTGAACGACACCGGCTTCACATAGCGCTCGACGTCCATCTGCAGCGTGATCTCACGCTTTTCACCGATCAGGGCGACCACGGCCTCGAAGGTCTGGGGATCGGGGAAGGCCGGCTGGGCCATGGGCCGCGCCGCCAGCATGGCCGAGGCGCCGCCTCCGCCGCCGCGAGGCCCGCCCGCGCCGCCGCCGCCCGGCAGGCTTCCGCCCGACTGGATGGCCTTCAGCGCGTCTTCGGGTCCCGGCAGGTCGGCGGCGTAAGCCAGACGGACGATGGCCATTTCCACCGCATCCGCCGGATTGGGCGCCCGCCGGACCTCGTCCAGGGCCTTGAGCAGCATCTGCCAGGTGCGGGACAGGGTCCCCGCTGAAATCGCCGCGCCCAGGGCCGTCAGCTTCTGCGCCTGATCATTGGGCAGGCGGGTGGCGTTCGGGCCCAGCATCTTGGCGACCGAGGCCGCGTGGCAATGCTCCAGCAGGTCGTTGGTCACCTGCACCGGATCGGCGCCATAGCCGTAGAGGGTGCGGAAGTTTTCCAGCGCCTCGGCCGTGCGGCCGGCCATGACGGATTCGAACAGGGCGATGGTCTGGGTCCGGTCGGCCAGACCCAGCATGTCGCGCACGGTGGCGGTCTGCACCGTCGCGCCGCTCTCGGCCTGGACCAGGGCCTGATCCAGCAAGCTGAGGCCGTCGCGGACCGAGCCCTCGGCCGCGCGAGAGATCAAGGCCAGGGCCTCCTGCTCGATCTTCATGCCTTCGCGGTCGGCGATGCGGCCCAGGTGGCCGACCAGAACCTCGGGCTCGACGCGGCGCAGGTCGAAGCGCTGGCAGCGGCTCAGGATGGTCACCGGGACCTTGCGGATCTCGGTGGTGGCGAAGATGAACTTGGCGTGGGGCGGCGGCTCTTCCAGCGTCTTCAGCAGGGCGTTGAACGCCTGCGTCGACAGCATGTGGACCTCGTCCAGCACATAGACCTTGTAGCGGGCCTCGACCGGCGCGTAGCGAACGCTTTCCAGAATGTCGCGAATGTCGTTGACGCCGGTATGGGAGGCGGCGTCCATCTCCATGACGTCCATGTGCTGGCCCGCCATGATGGCGGCGTCGTGGCGGCCATGCGCCGACAGGGCCAGGGACGGCTTGTCGATCGTGTCCGTCTCGTTGTTCAGGGCGCGGGCCAGCAGGCGGGCGGTCGTCGTCTTGCCGACGCCCCGCACCCCGGTCAGCATGAAGGCGTGGGCGATACGGCCCGTGGCGAAGGCGTTGGTCAGGGTCCTGACCATGGCCTCCTGACCGATCAGGTCCTCGAAGGCGCGCGGGCGGTATTTGCGGGCCAGAACCTGATAGGCGCCGTCGCCGGCGGGCTCGTCGGCGAAAGGTTCGGCCTTGGACGGTGTCGGAGCGGCGGGCGCGGCTACGGGTTCAGGCGCAGCGGCGGGCGCGCCGAACATGTCGTCGGTGTTCTCGTCCCGCTCGGGAACGTCCTCCTCCCACGGAGGGCCATCAAGACTCGGATCGACGTCGCTCATGATCCTGTCTTAGCGCGAGAGGGCGCGTTCGCGCACCCCCTCGCGAGAGACGTGGCTCAGAGATCGGTGGGCAGACGGCCGCCGTTGTCCTTGATCTTCTGGATCACCTGCTTGTGCAGCCAGATGTTCATGCTGGCGCTGTCGGACTTGTCGCCGGTGTACCCCAGCTCGTCGGCCAGCTCCTTGCGCTCGGCCAGCGAGGATTCCAGCCCGACCAGCTTCATCAGATCGACGATGGAGGTGCGCCAGTTCAGCTTCTGCGCGCGCTGGTCGTTCATGAAGTCGAGGATGCCGGCGA
>JALAGW010000047.1 GCA_022712235.1 Brevundimonas sp.
CGCCTACTCCGCAGTTCAGTCCGGGTTTGCCGCCGTGGCCTCCGGTGTCGCCGTCCCGGTGCAGCTGCTGGCCTATTACACCGCCGTCCAGAAGGGCACGGATGTGGACCAGCCCCGCAACCTGGCCAAGTCGGTGCCGGTGGAGTGACCCCCCTGCCCCTTCTCCCCATGCGGGAGAAGGTGGCCTGCGGCGCAGGCCGGATGAGGGGTGTCGGCGCGGCGGTCTAGCGGGATGCCGCAACTGGCGAGATCGATTTCGGATGGCGCGCTTACACCTCTCATCCGAGCGCCTCCGGCGCCCACCTTCTCCCTCAAGGGGAGAAGGACAAAGGTTCGCCCCCTGTTTGGAACCGTCACGGTTTCCGCCTATTAAGACAGCCCAACGACTGCTTCAGGACGACTGATGACGACTTCCCCCGCGCGCCTTCGCAAGGCGGTTCTCCCCGTGGCCGGCCTGGGCACCCGCGTCCTGCCCGGCACCAAGACCACGCCGAAGGAGCTGCTGAACGTCGTCGACCGGCCGATCCTCTCCTACATCGTCGAAGAGGCGCGCGAGGCGGGGATCGAGCATATCGTATTCGTCACCGGCCGCGCCAAACAGGCCATCGAGGACTATTTCGATCACCAGATCGAGCTGGAGGCCCAGCTGGCGGCCAAGGGCAAGACCGAGATCCTGGCGGCCATGAACGCCGAACTGGCCACCGCCGGCGAGATGAGCTTCACCCGCCAGATGCAGCCCAAGGGCCTGGGCCACGCCGTCTGGTGCGCGCGCGACATCATCGGCCACGAACCCTTCGCGGTCATCCTGCCCGACGTCATCGTCGATTCTCAGCCGGGCGCCCTGAAGCAATTGGCGGACCTCTACGCCGAGGTCGGCGGCAACGTCATCGGCGTCGAAGCCGTCCCGGGATCCGAGACCCACAAATACGGCATCATCGATCCGTCCGCCCACGACGGCCGCCGCTTCGCCATGAAGGGCATGGTTGAAAAGCCGAAACAGGGCACGGCCCCGTCCAACATGTCGATCTCGGGCCGCTACATCCTGCAGCCGGAAATCTTCGACCTGCTGGAGACCCAGGAGAGCGGCGCCGGCGGCGAGATCCAGCTGACCGACGCCATGGACCGACTGATGAAGACCCAAACCTTCACCGCCTATGAGTATGAAGGCGTGACCCACGACTGCGGCGACAAGATCGGCCTGCTGCGCGCCAACCTGGCCCTGGCCCTGAAACGTCCCGATCTGAAGGACGCCGCCCGCGCGGCGCTCGAAAGCCTGCTGTGATCCGACCCGCGACGCCGGCCGACGCCCCGGCTCTGACAAGGGTCTGGCGTCGCGCCGTCGAGGCGACGCACCATTTCCTGACACCGGCAGCCGTGGACGCCATAGAGGTCGACGTCGCCGCCTGGCTGAACAGCGGCGACCCTGACCTCTGGGCCTGGGACCAGGACGGGACGCCGGTCGCCTTCCTCGGCCTGTCCGGCGATGAAATGGCGGCCCTGTCCGTGGACCCTCGCCTGCACCGCTCAGGCATCGGGCGCCGGCTGGTCGATCACGCCCTGTCGCTGGGCGCACGGCGCCTCAGCGTCAATGAGGACAACCCCGGCGCCCGCGCCTTCTACGAACGCCTGGGCTTTCAGGCCGTGGGCCGGGCCGAAACCGACGACGCAGGTCGTCCCTACCCGCTGATTCTCATGGCCCTGGGTTGATGGAGCGATACTGCCGCCGCCGTCATATCAAGGCCCGCCAATCCCTGAAAATCAGCGACCTTGGGCTGTCTCGACACTTATTATCGCGCCGTCCCTTCGCTCCACGCCATGCTCTCCCGACCGGGGCCGTCACCTGATCTGGCCGCCGATTTTCAGACCAATTAGACTCTTTAGACTCTGTTTTTTCGTCACGGCGGCAAAACGCATCCAGGCGCCGCGCTTTCACCCCCGCGCGCATTCGGCTAGGCATTACAGGACGTTGATACGAGGGTTCGACTGATGCGCGTGATGATCCTGGGCGGCGACGGCTTCTGCGGCTGGCCCACGGCCCTGCACCTGTCGGCACGTGGCTGGGAGGTGCTGATCGTCGACAACCTCAGCCGCCGCAACATCGACAATGAGCTGGAGGTCCAGTCCCTGACCCCGATCCGCACCATGGGCGAACGCATCCAGGCGTGGAAAGAGGTCAGCGGCCGCACCATCGACTTCGTCAACATGACGGTCGGCAAGGAGTTCGACCGCCTGGTCGCCCTGATCCGGGACTGGGCGCCCGACAGCGTCGTCCACTTCGCCGAGCAACGCGCCGCCCCCTATTCGATGAAGTCGGCGCGGCACAAGCTCTACACCGTCGACAACAACATCAACGCCACCAACCACCTGCTGGCCGCCATCGTCGAGAGCGGCCGGGACGTCCATCTGGCCCACCTGGGGACCATGGGGGTCTATGGCTACACCACCGCCGGTCTGCGCATCCCCGAGGGCTATCTGAAGGTCACGGTCGACACCGACCACGGCCCGACCGAGCAGGAGATCCTGTTCCCGCCCAATCCGGGCAGCATCTATCACATGACCAAGACTCAGGACGCCCTGCTGTTCCAGTTCTACGCCAAGAACGACGACCTGCGGATCACCGACCTGCACCAGGGCATCGTCTGGGGCGCCCAGACCGAGGAAACCCGTCGGGACGAGCGCCTGATCAACCGCTTCGACTATGACGGCGACTACGGCACGGTGCTGAACCGCTTCCTGATGCAGGGCGCGCTCGGCTATCCGCTGACGGTGCACGGTTCGGGCGGCCAGACCCGCGCCTTCATCCACATCCAGGACACGGTCCGCTGCGTCGAGCTGGCGCTGCAGAACCCGCCCAAATCGGGCGACCGGGTCAAGATCCTCAACCAGATGACCGAGAGCCGCCGCGTCCGCGATCTGGCGCAGATGGTCGCCGACATGACCGGAGCCGAGATCCACAACGTCGCCAACCCGCGTCAGGAGGCCGACGAAAACGAACTGGTCGTCGCCAACGATCAGTTCCGCGACCTCGGCCTCAAGCCCATCACCCTGGCCGAGGGGCTGATGGCCGACGTCACCGACATCGCCCGCCGCTACGCCGACCGCGCCGATCGCAGCAGGATTCCCTGCGTCTCCAGCTGGAACGGCAAGCGCGCCGAAGCGCTGCAGTCTCAGGGAGCGGACCCCGCTCCCGCCGTCGCCAAAACCGCCTGACCGGACCGCCATGACCCAGCCTGCCCCCGCCGCCCCTTCGCTTCTGGTCTTCGGCGGCGGCTATCTGGGGCTTGAGGCCGCGCGCGAGGCGATCCGCAGAGGCGGCCGCGCCCTGGCCACCTCGCGCGATGCGGCCCGTCGGGCAGAGCTGACAGACGCCGGCGTCGTCGCGGTTGATCCGGCCGACGCCGAGGCCCTGCAGACCGCCGTCGCCGAGGCCTCCGCCATCCTGATCACCGCCGCGCCCGACGGCGCCGGATGCCCCGGCCTGAAGGCCCTGATCCCGGCCCTCGCCGCCTCGGGCGCCTATCCCGACTGGATCGGCTATGTCTCCTCGACCGCCGTCTATGGCGACCGGGCCGGCGGCTGGGCCTTCGAGGACGACGAGTTGAACGCCGCCAGCCTGGAGGGGGCGCGCCGCGTCCGGGCCGAGCAGGACTGGCTGGACGCCGGCCGCGGCATGGGACTGACGGTGCAGATCTTCCGCCTGCCCGCCATCTACGGCCCCGGCCGCTCGCCGCTGGACCGCCTGCGCGACGGCAGCGCCCGGCTGGTCAGGAAACCCGGTCAGGTCTTCAACCGCATCCATGTCGAGGACGCCGTGGCCGGCGTCTTCGCCTCCATGGCCCGCCCCCGTCCCGGCCGCGCCTACACCCTGGCCGACGACGAGCCGGCCTCGGCGGACGTGGTGATCAGGGGGGCGGCGGCGCGCCTGGGCCTGCCCCTGCCGCCCGAGGTGTCGCTGGACGACCCGTCGGTGTCGGACGCCATGCGCCGCTTCTACAACGACTCCAAGCGCCTCTCGAACGCCCGCGCCAAGGCCGAACTGGGCTGGCGGCCGAAGTATCCGACCTGGCGCGAGGGACTGGAGGCGCTCATCCGCCAAGGCGGATGAGCATTCTTGGTGGGCCGCGGTCAGAAGGCTCCGCCTTCTCGACCCGACGCGGCCTGGCGCTTCGCGCGCTCAAGCAGTCCGCCGCCGCGCGGCGGACGCTAGCGCCCCAAAATGCGGCTCAAGCAGCGAGCGACCGCGTCGCGAGCGTTAGCGCCCTTCTTCCTTAGAAAGGAAGGATGTTCCGTTGACGGCTGTAGCTCATGGTGCCGACATTGGCGCCCAGGCGCAGGCCGACGCCAGTGCGGATGGGGGCCAGGACGATGCCGTCGGCGCGCTGGTAGTTCACCCCCAGGCCGGCGACCAGATAGGCTGAGCCCTCAACGCCCGGATAGCGGCGATAGAGCATGTCCGGGTGGTAGAGGCCGTACACCAGGGTGAAGACCCGGCTGGCGTTGCCGCCGACGTCCCAGCCCACCGAGGCCCCTTGCCAGAAGACCTCCTGCGAGGCCGAAAGGTCCTTCATGTGCAGGGCGCCGCGACCATAGCGCACGCCGACGACAGCGGCCCCGGCGGCTTCCTCGCCGGCGATATAGGCGGTCGGGCGATCGCCCTGTTCGGCGAAGATGCGCTCGATGGCGGCGCCCATGCCTTCGGCGGCGATCCCCATCTCGCGCGAGCCGGCGGCCACCAGCTCGTCAAAGGTATAGGCCTGGGCCGTCTGATCCGAGGCGATCGGATAGTTGGGGTCGGTCGGCTGACGCGTCGAGGCGCAGGCCCCCAGGCCCGCGGGCAGGGCGCCGGCGGCGGCGAGACCAAGGCTGGTGCGGATCAATTGGCGGCGATGCATGTCGAGGCTCCTGACAGAGGACGGTGCGCCCATCGTCGCGGGCTCAACCTACCGTCCGTGTCTTTTGCGGCAGCCTTGGGGCTTTAAGGTTAACCGAACCTTGCCTGACCGTATTCGACGCCGCCCGCCGCGATCAAGCCTTTGTCAGCAGGACGCGATCCTTCTCCCCTTGAGGGAGAAGGTGGCAGGCGAAGCCTGACGGATGAGGGGTGACGACGGCGCTGGCTCGAAGGCATCCAGCAAGCGGCAGAGCCCTGCTTTCGGATAGGCGGCTCTCACACCCCTCATCCGAGCGCCTCAGGCGCCCACCTTCTCCCTCAAGGGGAGAAGGGGTTTCTCAGTGCTTGTCGGTCTTGGCGGCGACCCAGTCCATGACGGCGAGCAGGACGCCCGAGGCCACGAAGGTCAGGTGGATGACCACCGCCCACATCAGCCCCGCCTCGTCCAGCGGCACGCCCGGCTTGCCGATGTTCATGAAGCTCTTGAGCAGATAGATGGCCGAGATCGCCACGATGGAGGCGATCAGCTTCATCTTCAGGCCCGAGAAGTCGACCGTGCCCATCCACGGCGGCCGATCCACATGGTTCTCGTCCAGATCCAGCTTGGAGACGAAGTTCTCATAGCCGGAATAGATGACGATCAGCAGCAGATTGCCCGCCAGCGACAGGTCCACCAGGCTGAGGATGGCCAGGATGGCGCCGTCCGACTTCATGTGGCCCTCGCCCATGACGAAGGCCTGGGGCACGTAGTAGATCAGCTCGCGCACGAAGACGACGAGCAGCATGATCAGGGCCAGGACCAGACCCAGATAGAAGGGGGCCATCAGCCAGCGGGCGCGAAACAGGCTGCGTTCGAACTGGACCTCGGCCCAGGGCTTCTTGTCGGCCATGGTCAGCTCCGCAGGACCGCGCCGGCCTTGGCGGCGGCGGCGACGACCTTGGCCGTCAGGGCCTCGATCTCGGCCTCGGCCAGGGTGGCGGCGCGCGGCTGGATCTCGACCTCGACGGCCACCGACTTCTGCCCCTCGGGCACGCCCTGGCCGCGATAGACGTCAAAGACGCGCACCTCGGCGATTAGGGCCTTGTCGGCGCCGGCCACGGCGCGGGTCAGGTCGCCCACGGCCCTGGCCTCGTCCAGCAGGAAGGCGAAGTCGCGCGACAGCGGCATCAGGTTCGGCAGGTCCGCCGCGCCGCGCGCCTTGCCGCCCTTGCCACGCGGTTCCGGCACGGCGTCGAGGATGATCTCGAAGGCCAGCATGGGGCCGTCGGCGTCCAGGGCCTTGAGCACGCGGGGGTGCAGTTCGCCGAACTCGACGATGACGTTCTTGGGCCCCAGTTGCAGGCGGGCCGAACGGCCGGGGTGCCACCAACTCTGGTTGGACCCCTGCGCCAGTTGCAACGAGGCGACGGGGGCGCCGATCTCCTCCAGCAGGGCGAACAGGTCGCCCTTGAGGCCAAACAGGGCGTCCTCGCCCGCGCCGCCCCAGTGGCGGTCGGGATGGGGCGCGATCAGACCGGCGATCACGGTGCGCTGACCGGTCGGCTGGTCGTTCAGATAGATGGGGCCGACCTCGAACAGGGCGACATCGGCGTGGCCGCGCGCGGCGTTGCGTGCCGCCGCCTGGATCAGGTTGGGCAGGACCGACGGCCGCATGCAGTCGAGGTCCGCCGCAATGGGGTTTTCCAGCACCAGACGCTCATCCCCGCCGCCGAACAGGACGGCGGTGGACTGCTTGGTGAAGGACCAGGTCACGGCCTCGGCATAGCCCAGACTGGCTAGGGCCCGACGGGCGACGCGGACGCGGGCCTGACGCGGGCTCAGCACGCCGCGCGCCTGGCGGGCGACCTCGGGCAGGGGCGTGTTCGGCAGGGCGCGGAAGCCCTCGATGCGCGCCACCTCCTCGACCAGATCAGCCCGGCCCTCGACGTCACGACGCCACGACGGCGGGGTCACGGTCCAGGGCTCGGCCTGATCGGCGCCGCCGGCGGTGACCAGGAAGCCGAGCTGGCCCAGGATGGTGCCGATCCGGTCGTCGGACAGCTCCATGCCGGTCAGGCGCTTCACATAGGCCGGGTCGAAGGCGAAGGGGGCCGGGCTGGCCGGCGGTTCGCCGACGAAGACGATCTCGGACGGCTCGCCGCCGCACAGGTCGAGGATCAGCCGCGTGGCCAGCTCCAGACCCGGCGTCACCGAGACCGGATCGACGCCGCGTGCGAAGCGATACTGGGCGTCGGAATGGATGCCCAGGGTCCGGCCGGTCTGGGCGATGACGATGGGCTCGAACCAGGCGCTTTCCAGGAAGACGTCGGTGGTGGCGTCGTCGCAGCCGGTGCTTTCGCCGCCCATGACGCCGCCCAGGCCGATGGGACGTTCGCCGGCCGCGTCGGCGATGATGCAGTCGGCGGGCGAAGCCGTATAGGTCTTGCCGTCCAGGGCGATCAAGTGTTCAGGCTCGCCGATTTCCGCAGAGGTCAGGCCGCCGCGGACGACGATCTCGGTCCCCGACAGCTTGGCCAGATCATAGACGTGCAGCGGCCGGGCGCGGTCGTAGGCGATCAGGTTGGTGACATCGACCAGACGATTGATCGGGCGCAGACCGATGGCGATCAGGCGCTTCTGCAGCCAGGCCGGCGACGGGCCGTTCCTGACGCCCCGAATGACGCGACCGGCGAAGACCGGGCACATCTCGGGCGCATCCAGCCGCACCGAGATCGGCGAGGGGAAGGCGCCGCGCACCACGGCGATGTCGAAATGCTTCAGCTTGCCGACGCTGGCGGCGGCCAGGTCGCGGGCGATGCCGGCCACGCCCAGCCAGTCGGGGCGGTTCGGCGTCACCTCGAAGTCGATGACCGGCTCGGCGCCGAACAGGCCCGCTACCGGGGTCCCGACCGGGATTTCCGGCGGCAGTTCCTGAATGCCGTCGCTTTCGTCGGCCAGCTCCAGTTCCGAGGCCGAGCACAGCATGCCGTTGGACACCACCCCACGCACCGGTTTCTCGACCAGGGTCACGCCCAGGCTGGGCACATAGGCGCCGATGGGAGCATAGATGGTGTTCAGACCCGGCCGCGCGTTCGGCGCGCCGCAGACGATCTCTTTCAGCCCATCCACGGTCTCGACCTGGCAGACCTGCAGGCGGTCGGCGTCAGGATGCCGCGCGGTCGAGATGATCTTGGCCACGGTGAAGGGCGCCAGCTTGGCGGCGGGGTCGTGAACCTCCTCGACCTCCAGCCCCGCCATGGTCATGGCCTCCGCGATCTGGTGGACGTCGGCCTCGGTCTCGAGGTGGTCCTTCAGCCAGGAAAGCGTGAACTTCATTGGGCGCCTCCCCCGCCGATCGCCTTGGCCAGTTCCTCCAGGAACGCCGGCTCGCCGGTGAAACCGACGCCGAGGAAGCGACAGTTGATGAACTCGCAATTCCGGAAGGCTATAGGCCCGACGACGCGGTTGGCGCCCAGGGGCGCCAACATCAGGCTCCGCGGATCACCCTGCGGATCGCCCAGGTCGCAGCCGTCGAACGCGCAGCGCTCGACGGGGATGATGACGGCCGGCCCCTCGAACAGGCACCCCTCGAAACGGCGGTTCTCGATCACCTGCGAGCCTGCACGCGCGCTCTCGATATAGAGCTGCGGCAGCCAGATGTTGATGCGTCGATAGGTCGGCCCCGGACCGAGCGGTTCTAGGGTCATGAAGGGGGTCGTGACGTCGGTCATGCCTGGGCCGCCTCGCCCCGCGCGGCCAGAAGCCCGCTCTCGATGTCATCGAGCATTTCCCGGTTGCCGGTGAAGGCGACCTGCACGAAGCGACAGCGCACGAAGCGGCAGTTCGCCATGCCGACGGCGCCCGCGATCATGTCGCCGCGCGGGTCCAGCAACAGGGTCTTGGGGTTCTCGGCCACGCCCATGTTGCACGTGTCGAAGGTGGTCCCGCTCATCACCGCCATCACCGCCGGCCCCTCGATCAGGCATTCGGTGAAGGTCTTGCCGTCGATGACGGTCTGGCCCGCGTTCAGATGGTGCACCGCCAGCGAGGGCAGCCAGACAGCTTCCTTCTCGAAGGTCGTGCGCGCCACCAGTTCGCGGCCGAATTTTTCTTCGGCGGACATGGGCGTCTGCGCCTGGGTTTGATCAGTCATGGAGTGTCTCTCGAAATCAGCTGAGGCCGCTGGCCGGGTTCGGCGCGGCGAAGGCGGAGAAGCCGTAGTGCGCCAGCCAGCGCGTATCGGCCTCGAACATGGGGCGCAGGTCGGGCACGCCGTATTTCAGCATGGCCAGGCGGTCGACGCCCATGCCGAAGGCGAAGCCCTGATATTCGTCCGGGTCGATGCCGCAGTTGCGCAGCACATTGGGGTGCACCATTCCGCAGCCCAGGATCTCCAGCCAGTCCTCGCCTTCATTCAGGGTCAGCTTGCCGCCCGAGCGGTCGCAGCGGATGTCCATCTCGGCCGAGGGCTCGGTGAAGGGGAAGTGGTGCGGGCGGAAACGGGCGTTGACGTCGTCCAGCTCGAAGAAGCGGGCGATGAAGGTCTCCAGCGTCGTCTTCAGATGACCCATGTGGATGTCGCGGTCGATCACCAGGCCTTCGATCTGGTGGAACATCGGCGTGTGGGTGGCGTCCGAATCCTTACGGAAGGTGCGGCCCGGCGCGATGATGCGGATCGGCGGCTTCTGCGACATCATGGTGCGGACCTGCACCGGGCTGGTGTGGGTCCGCAGCACCTTGCGCTCGCCCGTCTCCGGGTCGGGCTTGAGGAAGAAGGTGTCGTGCATTTCCCGCGCCGGATGCTTGGGCGGGAAGTTCAGGGCGGTGAAGTTGTGGAAATCGTCCTCGATGTCCGGCCCTTCGGCCACGGCGAAGCCCATCTCGGCGAACAGGGCGATCATCTCGTCCATGACCTGCATGGTCGGATGCACCCCGCCCTTGCGGCGCGGGCGGCTGGGCAGGGTCAGATCGACCCGCTCGGCCAGCAGCCGGGCGTCCAGCTCGGCGGCCTCCAGCTCAAGCTTCTTGGCGGCGATGGCGGCGCTCACACGGTCGCGCAGACCGTTGATGATGGGCCCCTGTTCGCGGCGTTCATCGGGGCTGAGCGCCCCCATCCCCTTGAGCAGGGCCGAGACGGCGCCGGTCTTGCCGAGGGCGGCGACGCGCACCTCCTCGATCGCAGCGACGCTTTCGGCCGCTCCGATGGCGTTGATCAGGTCGAGTTCCAGTTGGGCGAGATCGGTCATGGTCCGCAGCGTCTAGCCCGACATGGCCGTCACGCAAAGCCTTCAGCGTCGATCAGGCTCAGTCGCCCCCCTCAATCCGCCAGGACGAAACTGATCTTCATATTGACCCGGTACTCGGCGATCTTGCCGTCGCGGACCACCACCTTCTGATCCTGGACCCAGGCGCCTTCGACATGACGCAGGGTCTTGTCGGCGCGAGCGATCCCCTGGGTGATGGCGTCGTCGAAGCTGACCGTGGACGACGCGGTGATTTCGGTGACGCGAGCAATGGACATCGAAAATGCCTCCTGAACCGCCGTGTCGCCTGTCGACCGGCTGCGGAACTCCAACGCCCGACCGGCCGAAAAGTCTGGTGCGACCATGAAAAACGCCCGCCCCGGAAGCCGGGACGGGCGTTTTCAGCACCAATGATGCGGTATCGCTTAGGCGGCCAGAGCGGCGCGGACCTTCTCGGCGATGGCCTTGAAGCCGGCTTGGTCGGCGGCGATCGCCGACAACACCTTGCGGTCCAGCACGATGCCGGCCTTGTCCAGGCCGTGGATGAACTGCGAGTAGGTGAAGCCTTCGGTGCGGGCGGCGGCGTTGATGCGCTGGATCCACAGGGCGCGGAACGAACGCTTCTTGTTGCGACGGTCGCGGTAGGCGTACTGACCGGCGCGGTCGACGGCGGCCTTGGCGGTGCGGATCGTATTCTTGCGGCGGCCGTAGAAGCCCTTGGCCTGCTTCAGAACCTTCTTGTGCTTGGCGTGGGACGTAACGCCCCGTTTGACGCGAGCCATGTTTTTATTCCCTTCGGGAAGTCCCTAGCGCTCGACCCGCGGGGTCTCGCTGTTTGAGGGACTGTCGTTCAAATTCAGTGTGACAGGATGATCAGGTATGCGGCGCGCCGATCAGGCGTACGGCATGTAGGACTTGATCTTCTTGGCGTCGGCGTCGGCCATGACCGAGGTGCCGCGGTTCTGGCGGATGTACTTGGAGTTGTGGCTGATCAAGCGGTGACGCTTGCCCGCAACGCCGGCTTTCACCTTGCCCGTGGCCGTGAATTTGAAGCGCTTCTTGGCGCCCGACTTCGTCTTCAGTTTCGGCATTTTCACTCTCTCTATTTTAGTGGGCTACCGCTCTTCGAGCTGCTTGAGCCCAAGGCGCGGAGCTGAAACGAACGGCCCAGGCATGCCTGTTAGCCCGGCTGTTCGGTACGCGAAGGGGCGGCTTTTACGCCGAAGACCCGCGCGAGGCAAGCGGAGTCACGGCGCCGTCGACATTGGACCGACCGGATTGCTCGCTTCCAGGAAGCGCACGGTTTCGCGCAACATCTGCTGGCGCGTCTCGGCACGTGACATCCAGTGATCTTCGCCCGCCAGTTCGATCAATTCCACAGGCTTGCCGGCGCGCCGCAGAGCCTCGGCCATCACCCGGCTTTGTTCGATGGGAACGACGGTGTCGTCCTTGCCGTGGATCAGCAACAGGGGACTGTCGACGACCTCCGCCAGGAAGGCTGGCGATAGAGCGTCCAGCGCCCGGTCGTTCAGTCGCGCCGCCCCCATGAAACGGTTCCAGTAGCGAACGGTCTGACCGTTCCGCTCGCCCTCCTGCTGCGCCTCCCAGTTGACCATCCGGCGCAGGTCGGACACGCCGGCGACGGATACGCCGCAGCGATAGACCGATTTGTCGAGCGTCAGCCCGGCCATGGCCGCATAGCCGCCGTAGCTGGCGCCGACGATGCAGACACGGGCGGGATCAGCGATCCCTTCAGCCGCCAGCCAGCGGACCCCGTCGGACAGGTCCGTCTGCATCTTGCGGCCCCACTCGCCATAGCCGGCCTCGAGGAAGGCGCGCCCATATCCGGTCGAGCC
Source organism: Brevundimonas sp. (assembly GCA_022712235.1). Lineage (GTDB taxonomy): Bacteria > Pseudomonadota > Alphaproteobacteria > Caulobacterales > Caulobacteraceae > Brevundimonas. The sequence continues at coordinate 11,971 of JALAGW010000047.1, forward strand.
CCGGAAATTGGCCTGCAGGACCGCATAGCCGCGCGACGCCAGGGCCTGGGCCCAATAGTCGAAGCCGGCGACATCGCGCGACGCCGGCCCGCCATGGGCCAGGACGACCAGAGGCAGGTTCGCCGGCGTCTCCACGCCCGGCGGCAGGGTCAGATAGCCGTGGATGTCCAGCCCGTCCGCCGCCGCATAGCGGATCGGGCGGACCTCGCCGACCTGGGCCGCCGGGATGGTCGGATAGGCGTCACCGACGATGGTGGCGACCCCGGTCTCAAAGTCAACCAATTGGTAGAGGCCGGACTCGCCGGTGTCGATGAAGACCAGGATCAGTTTCAGACTGTCGTTCCAGGACACCAGGCGCGGCGCCTTGTCGGGGAAGGCCCGCTCTATGGCGCCCCAGCGCCGCTTCGCCTCCGGCGCCAGGAATTCATAGCGCGCGCCGCCCTCCTCCGTGCGCCCCGCCCCGACCAGCAGCAGACTTTGCGGGTGATGGACCAGAAAGTCCGGGTCGTGCTCGAACGGCAGGCGGGTCCACTCGCCGCTGTCCACATCGACCTCGAACAGGACAAAGCCGGTTTCCGAATCCTCGCCGCCGGCGGCCACATCCGGCCGGTCCGCGCTGATCACGATCGTCCGCGGGGTTCGCCCCAGACCGAGGAGGACGGGCGTATCGACCGGGGCGTCCACGGCCCAGACCTCGCGGAAGCCCCGGCCCTCAGGCAGACGCAGAGACCAGCGCCCGCTGCGTTCGGAATACCGGGAAAGGGCGATCACCTCGCCCTGCGCATCCAGAACATAGCCTTGGGTGTCGCGGTCCATGGACTCCACGCTTCGCCCTCGCCCCGTGCCCGGATCGACGCGATGCAGATTGATCTGACCGTTGCTGACATTGACGCCGCGCGTGAAGACCGCCTCCCCCTGGGCCGTCGTGCGCACCGAAGCGCCGCCGTAGAGGGTCGCCAGCACGTCCGGCGTCCGCTGCAGAACCTGGGCCAGCTTCTTCGTCTCCAGATCCAGGATCATGCCGTAGAACAGCTCCGAGCGCGGCACGCCCAGCTCATGAATGCTCCGCGTCTCGGAGGTGACGATCAGGACCCGCGTCTCGCCCACCCAGAGCAGGTCGCGCACCTTGGCCTCGCCGATCGCAGCCGCAAAGACGTGCCTGCCCGTGTCCATCTCAGTGATCGCCAGAGCCCGCGCTTCATCGACGACCACGATGCGGGCGATCAGGGCGCCGCTGGGCGACAACGCCATGTAGTCGATGGCCGGAGCGGCGCCATAGGCCGCCAGCGGCGGAGCCTCCGCCCTGACCGCCCCTATCGACAGGCTGGCGATCAAGACGCCCCAAAGCGCCCGCGTCGCTAATCGCAAACCCCGCATGTCGCGCCTTCCCCCGAAGCAACGCCTTACAGATCATCGATATTCAAGCTGCCTTGGCGTCGCCGGACAGGCAAGAAAAAAGCCCCGGTCGAGGACCGAGGCTTTCTTTGATGCGTGATGCGGCGCTTAGCGCGGCGCCAGGATCATGATCATCTGGCGGCCTTCCATACGCGGGGCGTATTCGACCTTGGCGACTTCGTCGAAGTCGGCCTGCACCTTGTTGAGCAGCTTCATGCCCAGTTCCGGGTGCGCCATTTCACGACCGCGGAAGCGCAGGGTCACCTTGACCTTGTCGCCCTCCTCGAAGAAGCGGTGCATCGACTTGGCCTTCACTTCATAGTCGTGCGTGTCGATGTTCGGGCGGAGCTTGATTTCCTTGAGCTCGACGACCTTCTGGCGCTTGCGCGCCTCGGCCTTCTTCTTCTGCTCCTGGAAACGATGCTTGCCGTAGTCCAGGATCTTGCAGACCGGCGTCTCGGCGTTACCGACGATCTGGACCAGATCCAGACCGGCCTCCTCGGCCGCTTCCAGAGCCGACGACAGCGGCATGACGCCCTGTTTCTCGCCGTTCTGATCGATCAGCAGCACGCGCGTGGCGCGGATTTCCTGGTTGATGGGCGGCCCGTCCTTGACGGGCGGCGCTTGCATGGGACGGCGAATGGGCGTCGTTTCCTTATGTGGTCAGAAGACAGGCGATAATCTCGCAGGGTTCAGCGCGCGACGGAGCGGCGCGTTCCCGGCGGGCGGAATATGACGACAGAAGCCCCGTAATTCAAGGCTGGTCGGGGTTTGCGCCGATGTAGGCGTCGTGCAGCGCCAGCACGCCCTCGAAGACATGATCGACGGTCAGGTCCTCGATCGGGGCGAACTGACCGCGCGTCTCGTTGGAGGCCGCCGTGCGGGTCTTCGGCCCCCAGGGACCATAGAGCCACCACTCGGTCGGGCCGAACAGGCCCAGCGTCGGCCGCCCCAGCGCCGCCGAGACATGCATCAGGCCGCTGTCGTTGCCGACGAACAGAGCCGCCCGGTCGATGGCGGCGGCGGAACACAGAATGTCGCCCTTGCCCACGCAGTCGATGGCGCGCTCGCCCGCCGCTTCCAGCGCCGGGGTCGCCGGCGGCCGGTCGCCGGGGCCGCCCACGGGCATGAAGCGCCAGCCGTCGAAGCGGGGCTCGGCCTTCAGCTTCTCGACCAGAGCGCCCCAGCGGTCGGCGGGCCAGGACTTGCCCGGCTGGTGGGCGATAGGCGCCAACGCGATGATCGGCCCCGCGCCCGCCCCGGCGGCCAGTTGCGGGTCAATGACGGCGGCGGCCTCGGCGCGCGCCTGATCGTCGAGGAAGATTTCCGGGTCCAGAGGCGTAGCCGAGCCCATCAGCCGCGACACCATCTCGACCTTGCGCAGGCCCGTCTCCCAGCGGCGGTTATAGACGATGCGGCGCTTGGCCGGGATCAAATAGGCGAGCGCGGAACCGCGGATGTCCACGACCATGTCCCACTGCGTGCCAGCTACCTGCTTCCACAACTCGACCCAGTGTCCGGCGGCCTTCTTCTTGTCGAGGATGATGACGCGCTCGACGTTCGGCGCCGAACGGAAGAAGGGCGCGGGCGGGCGGCCGCAGGCGACGGTGATCCGGACGCCCGGCAGCTGGCGCGCGATCTCGCGGATCACGCCCGAGGAGATGACGCAGTCGCCGATCCGGTTGGAACTGACGAAGAGGGCTTTGGGGGCTGACAAGCGGGGCTCTCGCGGCCTGTGAAGAAACCCGGTCTCTGCTAAAGCCATTCCGCGAGGAATGACAGTCCGAGGAGTTTTCATGTCCGACGTCCAGACCCTGATCCGCCCCGATGGCGAGACCCTGGCCTATAAGGCGGTCGCGGGCGCCGGTCCCACCGTGGTCTGGATCGGCGGCTTCCGCTCGGACATGGAGGGGACCAAGGCCCTGGCGCTGGACGCCGCCGCCCGCGAGCGCGGCTGGAGCTATGTCCGCTACGACCACTTCGCCCACGGCGTGTCGAGCGGCGACTGGAGGCAGGCCACCATCGGCCGCTGGCGCGAGGACGCCGTCGCCCTGATCGACAGCCTGGAAGGGCCGGTGATCCCGGTGGGGTCGTCGATGGGCGGATGGGTGGCGCTGCTGGCGACGCTGGCGCGGCCGGAGCGGGTCAAGGGCGTGGTCCTGGTCAATCCGGCCCAGGACTTCACCGAAAAACTGATGTGGCCCGGTCTGGCCGACCACGAACGCCAGGCCATCCTGCGCGAGGGCGAGACGGTCATCACCGAGGAAGGCCTCGGCGCCTACGTCCTGACCCGGCGGATGTTCGAGGAGGCGCGCGACTGGCTGCTGCTGGACGGCGCGATCGACATCAGCGCTCCGGTGCACGTTCTGCAGGGCCGCGCCGACGACGTGGTGCCGTGGCGCCATCAGGTCGAGCTGGCCGAACGCCTGAGCGGCGGCGACCTGCGCCTCGACCTGATCGAAGGCGGCGACCACCGGCTGTCGAGTCCCGCGGAACTGGAGCGGCTGGTCGCTGCGGTGGAGGCGATGCGGGACTGACCGAGCACATTTCCTCCCCATGCAATGGGGAGGGGGACCGCGCAGCGGTGGAGGGGCTTGCGGCGACGGAACCAAGCCACCCCTCCGTCTCGTCGGCTGCGCCGCCGATCCACCTCCCCACACCGTGGGGAGGAAAGGCGTCAGCCGGTCACAGGATGAACCGGCTCAGGTCGATGTTCTTCGCCAGCTCGCCGACCTTTTCGCGCACCTGATCCCCGTCGAAGGTCAGGGTCTGGCCCGACAGGTCCGAGGCCTTGAAGCTGGTCTCTTCCAGCACCCGCTCCATCACCGTCTGAAGACGGCGGGCGCCGATGTTCTCGACGGTCGAGTTGGCGGCCACGGCGGCGTCGGCCATGGCCTCGACCGCGTCATCCGTGAAGACCAGCTCGACCCCTTCGGTCGCCAGCAGGGCCTGGTTCTGACGGATCAGATTGGCCTCGGGCTCGGTCAGGATGCGCTTGAAGTCGTCGCGGGTCAGGGCCTTCAACTCGACCCGGATCGGCAAACGGCCCTGAAGTTCGGGCAGCAGGTCCGAGGGCTTGGCCACGTGGAAGGCGCCCGAGGCGATGAACAGGACGTGGTCGGTCTTCACCGGCCCGTATTTGGTCGAGACGGTCGTGCCCTCAATCAGAGGCAACAGGTCGCGCTGCACGCCTTCACGTGAAACATCGGCTCCGGACGCGCCCTGACGCGCCGCCACCTTGTCGATCTCATCGAGGAAGACGATGCCCTCGTTTTCGGCGAGCAGCAGGGCTTCCTTGGTCAGGCTTTCCTGATCAAGCAGCTTGTCGCTTTCCTCCGTGGTCAGAGGCGCCATGGCCTCGGCGACCGTCAGCTTGACCGTCTTGGTGCGCCCGCCGCCCATCTTGCCCAACAGGTCCGACAGGTTCAGCAGGCCGACGTTGCCGCCGCCGCCCGGCATGTCCAGACCCTGCAGAGGCGAGGCCGTGTCGGCCAGGGCGATCTCGATCTCCTTGTCGTCCAGTTCGCCGGCCCGCAGCTTCTTGCGGAAAGCCTCGCGCGTCGCGGGCTGGGAACCCGGTCCGACCAGGGCGTCCAGAATGCGCTCCTCGGCCTGCCCCTCGGCGCGGGCCTTGACGCCCGAGCGGCGCTTGTCGCGCACCATGACCAGGGCGCTCTCGACCAGATCGCGCATGATCTGGTCGACGTCGCGGCCAACATAGCCGACCTCGGTGAACTTGGTCGCCTCGACCTTGAGGAAGGGCGAACCGGCCAGCCTGGCCAGACGCCGGGCGATCTCGGTCTTGCCGACGCCCGTCGGGCCGATCATCAGGATGTTCTTGGGCGTGACCTCGTCGCGCAGATCCGCGGGCACGCGCTTGCGGCGCCAGCGGTTGCGCAGGGCCACGGCCACGGCGCGCTTGGCGTCGTCCTGGCCGACGATGAAGCGATCCAGTTCGGAGACGATTTCGCGGGGGGAAAGGTCGGTCATGATTCAGACAGTCCAGAAATACTCGGGTAAGCGCTCAAGCAGCGCGGCTCCGCGAGCCGCGCGATAGCGCCCTACAAACTCTCGATGGTCAGATTGCCGTTGGTGTAGACGCAGATATCGGCGGCGATCTTCATGGCCTTGCGGGCGATCTGCTCCGCGTCCAGTTCGGTGTGCTCGTCGATCAGGGCGCGGGCGGCGGCCAGCGCATAGTTGCCGCCCGAGCCGACGGCGGCGACGCCGTATTCCGGCTCCAGCACGTCGCCGACGCCGGTCACGGTCAGAATGGTGTCCTTGTCGGCCACCAGCAGCATGGCCTCCAGCCGACGCAGATAGCGGTCGGTGCGCCAGTCCTTGGCCAGTTCGACGCAGGCGCGCGCCAACTGGTCGGGATACTGCTCCAGCTTGGCCTCCAGCCGCTCTATCAGGGTCAGGGCGTCGGCCGTGGCCCCGGCGAAGCCCGCCAGCACCTTGCCGCCCGCGAGTGTTCGCACCTTGCGCGCGGCGCCCTTGACGATGGTCGGCCCCATGGAGACCTGGCCGTCGCCGGCGATGACGGTGCGGCCGTTCTTGCGCACCGCCAGGATGGTGGTGCCGTGCCAGTCGGGGAAGCTTGAGGTCTGGGTCATGGCCGATCAGATGGCGAGGAACCGGGCCGCTCGCAAGACGCCCTCGCGTCGCAGGATGCGTGCGGCGCCGCTTGCCTGTCGTCCCCGTCCATGACACGGAACCCGCCCCCGTCGCGTCCCAGTCGCGTCGCCTTCGCGTTCAGTCCGAGTACCGCCTTGCCTCTGCACCGCGCCATCTATGTCAGCGACGCCGTCGGCGGCGCGGCGACCAGCCTTCTGGTCCTGGCCGAAATCCTCGGCGCTTCGGACCGCAACAACCGTCGCGACGGGCTGACCGGGGTTCTGATGCGCCATGGCGGCTGCTTCATGCAGGCGATCGAAGGCCGTCGCGTCGACGTGGACCGCCTGATGGACGGGGTGCGCCTCGATCCTCGCCACGAGAATCTGCGGCTGCTGTCGGATCAGAACGTGGCGGAGCGCCTGTTCCGCGAATGGCCGATGACCCTGGTCGAGATGACGCCCAATGCGGCGCGGGTCCTGAACGGCGCAGGCCTGGATCAGCTGAGCCCGGATCGCGCAGAGGCGCTTCTGACCACGGCGGCGGGCGCCTTGCCGGTTCCGGCCTGACGTCGACTCCTGACGCCACACCCTGACGACTGGGCTCGAC
>JALAGW010000005.1 GCA_022712235.1 Brevundimonas sp.
CGCGGGCTTCGCCCTGATCTGGTACATGTGGTGGCTGGCGGCGCTCGGCTTCTTCGCCCTGATCGCCTACGCCATCTTCCACACCTTCAACTACAAGCGCGACTACTACATCCCGGCCGAGACGGTGCAGGCGACGGAAGACGCACACACTAAGGCCTTGGCGGCCGCAGCGGCGAAGGGGTGAACCGATGAGCCACGCAGCTTCCCTGAACCCTGACTACGTCGACGAGGCCGGGCGGCCGATCTACCACCCGGTCGAGGAGCCGCATCACCCGGAAGGCCACAGCACCATGCTGGGCTTCTGGATGTATCTGATGAGCGACTGCCTCATCTTCGCGATGCTGTTCGCCGTCTATGCGGTGATCGGCGGCAACTACGCCGCCGGCCCGGCGCCCAAGGACCTGTTCGACCTGCCGCTGGTGGCGCTGAACACCTCCATGCTGCTGCTGTCGTCGATCACCTACGGCTTCGCCATGCTGGCCATGGTCAAGAACCGCACGGCCCAGATGCAGACCTGGCTGGCGATCACCGGCGTCTTCGGCCTCTGCTTCCTGGGGATCGAGCTCTATGAGTTCGCCCACATGATCCACCTGGGCGCCACGCCTCAGCGCAGCGGCTTCCTGTCGGCCTTCTTCTTCCTGGTCGGCACCCACGGCCTGCACGTCACCTTCGGCTGCATCTGGCTGGTCACCCTGATGGTGCAGGTGTGGCGCAAGGGCCTGATCCAGGCCAACAAGCGCCGGCTGATGTGCCTCAGCCTGTTCTGGCACTTCCTGGACGTCATCTGGATCGGCGTCTTCACCTTCGTCTATCTGTTCGGGATGCTGCGATGAGCGCCGAGGCCCACAACGAGCACGCTGTTGATCATCACGACGATCATCACCACGGCGACGACCACGATCACGGCTCGTTCAAGACCTACATGATCGGTTTCCTGCTGTCGGTCGTGCTGACGGCGATCCCGTTCTGGCTGGTCATGACCGAGGCCCTGGCCCCCCAGACGACGGGCCTGATCATCACGGCCTTCGCCGTGGCGCAGATCATCGTGCACATGATCTTCTTCCTGCACATGAACCATAAGTCCGAGGGCGGGTGGAACATGCTGGCGCTGATCTTCACCATCGTCATCGTAGTGATCGCCGTCGCCGGTTCGGTCTGGGTGATGTATCACCTCAATACCAACATGATGCCCGTCCACGACATGCAGACCATGGGCTGAGCCCGAGCGGGCGAGGCCAGGGGAGAAGCGCCATAGAGCCGTCGTCGCGACCCGCCCGGCCGCCGCGCAGCATGACCGCCCTGATCCTGGGCGCGGTCATGTTCGCCCTGCTGTTCGCGGGCTTCTCGGCCCTGGGCGTCTGGCAGGTGCAGCGGCTGGCCTGGAAGCAGGATCTGATCCGTCAGGTCGACGCTCGAATTCACGCCGCGCCCGTCGTCGCGCCGTCGCCGCGCCAGACCATCACGCGCCAGGCCGACCAGTATCGTCGGGTCGTCGTCAGCGGCCGCTTCGATCATTCGCGCGAGACTCTGGTGAAGGCGGTGACCGACCTCGGTCCCGGCTACTGGGTGGTGACGCCGCTGACGGCCGACCAAGGCTTCACCGTCCTGATCAATCGGGGCTTCGTCCCGTCCGAACGCCAGAAGCCGGCGGATCGCGCGGCGGGTCAGGTCGAGGGCCAGGCCCGCGTCGTCGGCCTGCTGCGTCTGACGGAACCTGACGGCGGCTTTCTGCGGGCCAACGACCCGGCAGGCGATCGCTGGTTCTCGCGCGACGTGGCGGGAATCGCCAGGGCGAAGGGCGTGTCGGGGCCGGTCGCCTCCTACTTCATCGACGCCGACGCCGCGCCAAATCCCGGCGGCTGGCCGCGCGGCGGGCTGACGGTGGTGCGTTTCGCCAACAGCCACCTGATCTACGCCCTGACCTGGTTCGGACTGGCCCTGATGTCGGCGGCCGGCTTCATCCTGTTCGCGCGCGAGGAAAAGCGCCGGAGAGCGGCGCGATGAGTGCGACGCGGTTCGCGCGCAGCCTGCTGGGGCTGGACGACCGGGCCGAGGCGCCGGTGTCGCCGGGTGCGGCCGGGCGGCGCAACATGCTGCTGCTGATCCAGCTGCGATGGCTGGCGGTGATCGGGCAGGTGGTGACCATCGCCGCGGTCCACTGGGGACTGAAGATTCCCCTGCCGCTCGGCATGCTGCTGCTGGCTCCGACAGGGCTGGCGGTGATGAACCTGGCCAGCGCGCCCGTCACCCTGCGACGTCACAGCGTGACCGACCCGGAGCTGATCCTGGCCCTGTTCGTCGATGTGGCGGCCCTGACCTGGTTGCTGTTCTTCAGCGGCGGGACCAGCAATCCCTTCGCCGCCCTCTATCTGATGCAGATCGTGCTGGCGGCGGTGTTGCTGCGGCCGCCCTATGCCTGGGGGTTCGTCCTGGTCACCAGCGCCTGTCTGGCCTGGCTGGCGGTCTGGCATCAACCGCTGCTGCTGCCGCCCGACACCGACGCCCACATGGGGTTGATCCAGGCCGGGGCCCTGGTCAACTTCATCCTGATCGCCGTGCTGCTGGTGGCCTTCGTCACCCGCACGACCCAGAACGTGCGCGCCCGCGACGCCTATCTGGCCGACGCCCGGCAACAGGCGGCGGAACAGGATCACATCGTGCGCATGGGCCTGCTGGCGTCCGGCGCGGCCCATGAGTTGGGCACGCCGCTGGCCTCGTTGTCGGTCATCCTCAGCGACTGGAAGCGGATGCCGATGTTGAAGGCTGACGACGACCTGACGTCCGACATCGTCGAGATGCAGGCCGAGGTGGAGCGCTGCAAGACCATCGTCACCGGCATCCTGATGTCGGCGGGCGAGGCGCGAGGCGTGGCTCCGACCATCACCACCCTGGGCGGCTTCCTGTCCGAGATCGTGGCGGAGTGGCGCGAGAAGTCGAACGACGCCATGGCCGTGGTTCTGCGCGCGCCCACGCCGCGTGACCCGCGCATCATCGCCGACCCCGCCCTGAAGCAGGTCTTTAGCGCGCTTCTGGACAATGCCCATGAAGCCGGGGCCGAGCGCATGGTGGTCTCGGCGACCCTGGATGACGACCTGCTGGCCGTGGAGTTCAACGACGACGGCCCCGGATTCACGCCCGACATTCTGGAGCGTCTGGGCCAGCCTTATCAGTCGACCAAGGGCCGGGCAGGGGCGGGGCTGGGCCTCTTCCTGCTGGTCAATGTGATGCGCAAGCTGGGCGGCGGCGTCGTGGCCGCCAATCGGCGCGACGGCGGCGCCAATGTCCGTCTGACCCTGCCGCTGGAGGCCTTGGCTCCGAAATGACCGACCCGATCGATGCGACCCGCCAATTGCTGATCGTCGAGGACGACGAGGCCTTCGCCAAGACCCTGCGCAAGTCGTTCGAGCGACGCGGCTATGAGGTGGTCTCGGCCCGCAGCCATGAGCAATTGGTCGAACTCTTGCAGGTGCATCACCCGCAATACGCCGTGGTGGATCTGAAGCTGGGGGCGGCCTCGGGCTTGACCTGCGTCCAGACCCTGCACGCCTTTGATCCTGAACTGGACATTGTGGTCCTGACCGGTTTCGCCAGCATCGCGACCGCCGTGGAGGCCATCAAGCTGGGCGCGCGGCATTACCTGGCCAAGCCTGCCGGCACCGACGAGATCGAGGCCGCCTTTGCTCGGCAGGAGGGCGATCCCGACGCCGTCCTCAGCGCCCGCCCGACCTCGATCAAGACCCTGGAGTGGGAACGCATCCACGAGGTCCTGGCCGAGACCAATTTCAACATTTCCGAGACCGCGCGCCGCCTGGGCATGCACCGCCGCACCCTGGCCCGGAAGCTGGAGAAGCGTCAGGTCACCTGACGCCGCCGTCAGTGCGGGCCGCGTCCGAACAGGCGCAGGATTTGATGCAGCACGACGGCGAGAACGCCGCCGACGATCAGACCCAGAAGGCCTGACAATAGGGCTGTGGTGCTCCAGCCGGCCGCGCCGCCCAGCGGCCCGGCCAGACCGGCGACCGCATGGGCCAGATGTTCGACCGGCTCGGCGGGCCAGGCCAGGCCGAGCGTGTGCGTGCCGTGCAGCAGGATGCCGCCGCCGACCCACAGCATGGCCACGGTGCCGATGACGGACAGGGCGGAAAAGACGCCCGGCATGCCTTTCACCAGACTGCGTCCGACGGCGCGGCTGGTTTTGGAAGCACGTTCAGCCATGTGCAGACCGATGTCGTCCAGTTTCACCAGCAGGCCCACGGCGCCGTAGACGGCCACGGTCATGGCCAGACCGACCACGATCAGCACCCCGGCCTGGGTCGCCAAGGGCGCGTCGGAAACGTCGGCCAGGGCGATGGTCATGATCTCGGCGGACAGGATCAGGTCGGTGCGCACCGCGCCGGAAACCGTGGCCTTCTCCAGATGGGCGGGATCGTCGCTGACCGGCTTTTCCTCGGCCTCATGCCCGCCGAACATCTCCATGACCTTTTCGGCACCCTCGAAACAGAGGTAGGCGCCGCCGCACATCAGCAAGGGCGTGATGGCCCAGGGCGCGAAGGCGGTCAGCAGCAGGGCGATCGGCAGGATCAGCAGCAGCTTGTTGCGGATGGAGCCCACGGCGATCTTGCCGATGATCGGCAGCTCGCGGCTGGGCGACAGGCCGGTGACGTATTTGGGCGTCACGGCGGCGTCGTCGATCACCACGCCGGCGGCCTTGCTGGCGGCCTTGCCCGAGGCGGCGCCGACGTCGTCGATAGAGGCCGCGGCCAGCTTGGCGATGCCCGCGACATCGTCGATCAGGGCCATAAGTCCAGAAGGCATTGGGGCGCACCAGCAGGGGGGAGAAATGCAGAGCTTTCTTCCTGCCTGCGACAAAGCGTCTTGGAAAGAGGCTGTGCCAGGCATCGTGCAGAACACAGCGAACCGCAGCTCGGGTTCCCTGGAAAGGGATGCTGTTTTTCTGGAGGTATCAGAAGAGACGATGGTGGGTGATCACAGGTTCGAACTGTGGACCCGCTGATTAAGAGTCAGCTGCTCTACCAACTGAGCTAATCACCCGTACCGTCGTCTGCGCCCTTGGTGTGGCGCCGGTTCTTCGTGGCGACCCGCTGGGTTGCCCGAAGGGCCGTCCTATTACTCAGGAAGCGGGGCGGGCGCAAGGGCTGTTTGCGGGATTTTCTAAAGTTTGTTCCGCGCGCTAAGGTCGCAGCCGGAATCAGCCGCCGGCAGAGCGGCCTTGGGGAAATTAAGCATATGGCGTTCTGGAACCGTCGGCGATCGATCGATGCCATGCTGGCCCCGCGCGAGGGGCCGGCGTTGAAGAAGACGCTGAGCTGGCCGCACCTGATGGCCCTGGGCGTCGGCGCCATCGTCGGCACCGGCATCCTGACCCTGATCGGGGTCGGCGCGGGTCTGGCGGGGCCGGCGGTGCTGATCAGCTTCGCCCTGGCCGGTCTGGTCTGCGCCTGCGCGGCCCTGGCCTATGCCGAGCTGTCGACCATCATGCCCGCCTCGGGCAGCGCCTATACCTACTCCTACGCCTCGCTGGGCGAGATCTTCGCCTGGGTCGTGGGTTGGAGCCTGATCCTGGAATATTCGCTGGTCGTCTCGGCGGTGGCTGTGGGCTGGTCGGGCTACGCCATTCCCTTCCTGGCCGGTCTGGGCGTCGACCTGCCGCTGGCCCTGACCGTCGGACCCCACGTCGAGGGCGGCCTGATCAACCTGCCCGCGGTCTTCATCATCGCCGTGGTGACGGGCCTGCTGCTGATGGGCACCAAGGAGAGCGCCACGCTGAACGCGGTCCTGGTGCTGGTGAAGATCGCCGCCCTGGTGGTCTTCGTCGCCATCGCCCTGCCGAACTTCGACGCCGCCAACTTCACCCCCTTCATGCCGCACGGCTTCGGCGCCCCCTTCGTCCAGACGGGCGTGATGGCGGCGGCGGCCATCATCTTCTTCGCCTTCTACGGCTTTGACGCCATCGCCACGGCGGCTGAAGAGACCAAGAAGCCCGAGCGCGACCTGGCCGTCGGCATCATCGGCTCGATGGTGGTCTGCACCGTCCTCTATATCGTCGTCGCCGCCGCCGCGATCGGCGCCGCTCCGGTCGCCAGCTTCGCCGACAGCCCCGAACCCCTGTCGCTGATCATGCGCGGTCTGGGCCAGGGCGTCGCGGCCCAGTGGATCGCCGCCGCCGCCGTCATCGCCCTGCCGACCGTACTGTTGGCCTTTCTGTTCGGCCAGAGCCGCATCTTCCTGGGCATGGCGCGCGACGGCCTGCTGCCCAACCGCCTGGCCAGGATTTCGACGCGCGGCGTTCCGGTCGTCGTGACCGTCTTCACCGCCATCGTCGTGGCCTTCCTGGCCGGCATCATGCGCCTGGACGAACTGGCTTCGCTGGCCAACGCCGGCACCTTGATGGCCTTCATGGCCGTGGGCGTCAGCCTGATCGTGCTGCGGGTGCGCGAGCCGAACCGCGAGCGCAAGTTCAAGGCCCCGCTGTGGTGGCTGGTCGGCGGCATCGCCATCGTCGGTTGCATCACCTTCTTCTTCAGCCTGAAGGCGACGACCCAGCTCTATTTCCTGCTGTGGAACCTGTTTGGCCTGGCCGTCTACCTGATCTGGTCGTCGCGCAACTCGCGCCTCGCCAAGGGCGAAGAGGTCGAGGGCTGATGGCCAGACGCGACCTGTCGGGGGCGGTGGATTTCACCGTTCTCGAAGCCATGACCGGCGGCATGGATGATGTGACGGACGAAGTGCTGGGCCTGTTCGCCGAGCAGGCCCGGATGTGGTCGGCCATGCTGGACGCCTCCAGCGAGGGCTGGCGCGACGCCGTTCACACCATCCGCGGCGCCGGGGCGGGCATCGGGGCCAAGGCCCTGGCCCAGGTCTGCGAAGAGGTGGAGTTCGGCGAGCAATCCGCCGCGCCCGCCGGGCTGGAGCGGGTGAAGACGGCGTTGGACGCGGCTTTGACCGACGTCGCCGCCTATCGTCATGAACTGGCGCTCAAGAGCCTGAAGGGCTGAAGCGTGCGCCCTTCCAAGGCAGCCTAGACTCGCGTCTTGTCCCAGGTTCCGAACTCGTGGGCGATGCAGCGGTCGATGAGCAGGCGCCAGACCGGCTCGGCGATGTCGGGGGACAGACCGGCGGGCTCGGCGGCCTTGAGCACCTTGGCCACGACGTCGTCGATGCGCGCCTGGTCGAAGACGGCGTCGCGGTTCGGCTTGATGCGGGCGGCGGCGTCCATATAGCGCTGGCGCTCGGCCAGCAGGGTCACCAGGGCTCGGTCCAGGGCGTCCACGCCCTGACGCACGTCGAGCATGGAGGCGCAGTCTTCCGGGGCCTTGCGGTCGTCGATGGCGACGGTGCGGGGGGCGGTCATCAGGTCAGCCGACAAAGGCGCGCTCCAGAACATAGTCGCCGGGTTCGGCGTTCGAGCCTTCCTTGAGGCCGTAGGATTCCAGCAGCTCGCCGGTCTCCTTGATCATGGCCATCGAGCCGCACAGCATGACGCGGTCGCTGTTGGGCGAGAAGCCGATGGGCAGTTGCAGGTCGGCGAAGACATCGCCTGACTTGATGCGGTCGGTGATCCGGCCTGGCGTCTCGAAGCGCTCGCGGGTCACGGTCGGATAATAGGTCAGTTGGGCCTTGGCTTCGTCGCCGATGAGCGGGTCGTCGTGAATCTCGTGGGTGAAGAAGTCGCGGTAGGCCAGGTCGGCGACGTTCCTCACCGTGTGGCAGACGATGACCTGCTTGAAGCGGGAATAGGTCTCGGGATCGCGGGCCACCGACAGCCAGGGCGCCAGGCCCGTGCCAGTGCCGATCAACCACAGGCGTTCGCCGCCGGTCAGGGCGTCCAGAACCAGGGTCCCGGTCGGCTTCTTGCCCATCAGGACGCTGTCGCCCGCGACGATCTTCTGCAGGCGCGAGGTCAGGGGGCCGTCCTCGACCTTGATCGAGAAGAACTCCAGTTCCTCGGCCCAGAAGGGGCTGGCGATGGAATAGGCGCGCAGGACGGGCTTTCCGCCGTCTTCGCCCGGCAGGCCGATCATCACGAATTCGCCCGAACGGAAGCGGAAATCCTCGGGCCGTTTCACGCCGAAGCTGAAGAGCTGGTCGTTCCAGTGGCGGACCCACAGGACTTCGAGTTCGTGGAAAGGACTGGCCTTGACGGGCGGCGAGGCGAGGGAGGCGTCGGACATGGCGACTACCTAGGCCGTCGCGGGCGGTTGCGAAAGGGTGGTGCGGCGATCCTTCTCCCCTTGCGGGAGAAGGCGGGCCCGAAGGGCTCGGATGAGGGGTTTCTCCGCCAGGGGGCAACCGCCTGGCAAGACAGGTTGCAAGACCCCTCATCCGTCAGGCTTCGCCTGCCACCTTCTCCCACAAGGGGAGAAGGGAGAAAGAAGGGATGACGGCGGAAGAATCCGCCTCTAGCTTCGCCGCCATGCGCACATTCCTTCTTGCTTCGACGATCCTGATGGCTGCGACCTCGGCCTTTGCTCAGACCAATCCTCAGCCGGTGACGCCCCCAGCGGCCACCGCGCCCGCGTCCTCGATCCTGACGGTTGAGCGGGTGTTCGCCAATCCGTCGCTGGCCGGGCCGGTGGCCAAGGGCGTCAGCCTGTCGCCCGACGGCGAACTGGTCGCCTTCCTGCGCTCGCGCGAGGACGACGTGGACGTGCTGGACCTGTGGGCCGCGCCGGTGAAGGGGGGCGAGCCGTTCAAGCTGATCGACGCGCGCGCCCTGGTTCCCGACGCGGGCGAACTGTCCGAGGCTGAGAAGGCGCGCCGCGAGCGGATGCGGATTTCGCAGCGCGGCGTGGTCGAATATTCGTGGGACGAGCAGGGCCGCTACATCCTGGCGCCGCTGGAAGGCGACGTCTTCCTGGCCAACCGCGCCGACGGCTCGGTGCGGCGCCTGACCGAGACGGCGGCGGATGAGATCGACGCCAAGGTCTCGCCTAAGGGCGCCTTCGTCAGCTTCGTGCGCGATCAGAACCTGTTCGTGGTCAACCTTGAGACGGGCGCCGAGCAGGCGATCACCACGGACGGCAAGGACCTGATCACCTGGGCCACGGCCGAGTTCATCGCCCAGGAGGAACTGGACCGCGACACCGGCTACTGGTGGAGCCCGGACGAGCGTTACATCGCCTTGCAGCGCACCGACGAGGCCCAGGTCGACGTCATTCCGCGCCTGGACATCACCGGCGGCGGAGCCTCGGTCATTTCGCAGCGCTATCCGCGCGCCGGGCGGCCCAACGCCGTAGTCGAGCTGTATGTTCAGGACGTCCAGAGCGGTCAGCGGGTCAAGGTCGACCTGGGCGCCGACAACGACATCTATCTGGGCCGGGTGAACTGGGCGGCGGACGGTTCGGTCGCCTATGTCCAGCGCCTGTCGCGCGACCAGAAGCGTCTGGACCTGCTCAGCGTCGATCCGGCCACGGGCGCCGGCCGCGTGATCGCCAGCCAGACTTCGAACGCCTGGGTCAACGTGACCCACGACTTCAAGTCCCTGAAGGACGGGAACTTCATCTGGTCCAGCGAGGAGAGCGGGTGGCGTCACCTGTATCTCTACAACAAGGACGGGCGCCGCCTGCGGGCGATCACGCGCGGCGACTATCCGGTCAAGTCGCTGGCGGGCGTCAACCAGGACACGGGCGAGGTCTTCTTCACCGCCTCGATGCGTGACGGCAAGGAATACCCGATCGAGCAGCAGCTGTTCCGCGCCAGCTACAAGCGGACGGCGGCGCCGGCCGAGGTCACGCCGCGCGGCGGTTGGTGGAGCGCGACGGTCAACGGCACGGGCACGGCCTATGTCGGCAACTACACCGACGTGAACACTCCGGCGCAGTCGGCCCTGTATTCGATCGACAGCCAGCGCGTGCGCTGGATCGAGGAGAACAGGCTTCAGCCCGGCCACCCCTTCTGGCCCTATGCCGAACGCCAGCAGAAGCCGACCTTCGGCACGCTGCAGAGCCACGGCGAGACCCTGGTCTGGCAGATGACGACGCCGCCAAGCTTTGATCCGACCAAGACCTATCCGGTCGTCATGCAGGTTTACGGCGGCCCCTCGGGCGGCGGAGTCAAGAACGCCTGGCAGGGGGCGACCAACCAGCTTCTGACCGAGGCCGGCTACATCGTTTTCCGACTGGACAACCGGGGCGAGGGCGACCGTTCGGCGGCCTTCAAGCAGGCCCTCTATCTGAAGATGGGTCAGCCCGAGATCGAGGATCAGGTCATCGCCGCCGACTATCTGCGGTCGCTGCCCTATGTGGATGACAGCCGCATCGCCATGATGGGCTGGTCCTACGGCGGGTTCATGAGCCTGATGGCCCTGACAGAGCCGAAGATGGGCTTGGCCTCGGCCCTGGCCGGCGCCCCGCCGACCGAGTGGGGCCTCTACGACACGGCCTATACCGAGCGTTACATGTCGACACCGCAGGCCAATGTGGAGGGCTATGCCGCCTCCGACGTGCTGGGCCGTCTCGACAATCTGACTGGACGTCTGCTGTTGCTGCACGGCATGGCCGACGACAACGTCATCTTCGAGAACACCACGCGGGTGCTGAACGCGCTGCAGGAAAAGAGCATCCCTTTCGAGACCATGCTCTATCCCGGCCAGCGTCACGGCGTGCGCGGTAATGATCGCCAGCTTCACCTGTGGCGCACCTATCTGGACTTCCTGGACCGCACCATCGGCACGCGGGCGCCCGAGACGGCCCAGTGACCTGATCCTGTCCCGGCGGAACAAGCGGCAAGCGCCGCCGTTCCGCCGGAATGGAAAAGCTGTTTAACCATTTCGCCAATACGACGGCCAAGATGGCCGGCCGTCCGTGGACCTTCATCCTGTGCCTGTTGCTGGTCCTGATCTGGGCGGCGACGGGGCCGGTGTTCAGGTTCAGCGAGACCTGGCAGCTGGTGATCAACACCGGCACGACCATCATCACCTTCCTGATGGTCTTCCTGATCCAGAACACCCAGAACCGCGACGCGGCGGCCATGCACGCCAAGCTGGATGAGCTGGTCTATGCCGTGAAAAAGGCCGACGCGGGCTTCATCGGCATCGAGCACCTGACCGACAAGGAGCTGGCGGTCATCCTGCAGGAGGTCGAGCGGCGCGGGCGCGACATCCACGCCGGGCAGCCCGCGCGGCCGGTCAGGAGCCGGCCCGCCAGGCGAGCGGCGGAGAGCGAGACCTGAAAAACAGAGTCCAATTCGTCTGAATCGTCTGAAATCCCCTCCGGGCCGCCGACGGAGCGCGCATTATGGCGGACGGGCGGGTGGCGGCGGGCTGATCGCGCTCAGACACGCGCAATCGCCGTGTTTTACCGGGATTGCAGCGGCCCGATAGGTGATGTTCGATCCTTCTCCCCTTGTGGGAGAAGGTGGCCCGTCAGGGCCGGATGAGGGGTGTCGATGCGGCGCCTGAACGGATACGGCCAGTCCGCATCCTCGCACCCCTCATCCGTCCGGCTTCGCCGTCCACCTTCTCCCACAAGGGGAGAAGGCAGCGGCGTGCGCGGTCTTAGTCGCGGTAGTTGAGCGCCGGGGCGCGGTCGCCCAGCAGGGCCTCATACTTGAAGTCCGGGCCACGGCGGCGTTCGAACTCGGCCTTGGCCGTGGCGATGGTGTCCGGGCTCTGGAACAGTTCGGCGGTGGTCAGGGCCAGGGTCTTGGCCGCCAGATGGGCGCCCTTCAGGCCGATGGTCGAGCCGGCGGCCACCACGTTCTGCCAGGAGTGACCGGCCGAGCCGGGAACGAAGGTGGCGGTGGACAAGCCGACCGTGGGCGCAACCCATGACACGTCCGAGACGTCTGTCGAGCCGCCGAAGTCGCCGCCGATCACCGCCGGTTCGATCGTGCCGACGCTGGCCAGGTCGGGTTTGGTCGGCAGGGTCTTCTGGATCTCGGTCGCCAGGGCGATTTCTTCGGGCGTCCAGGTGATGCCGCCGACATGGCGCAGGTTGCGGTCCATGACGTTCATCAGGGCCTCGTTGGGCAGCATGGAATAGACGCCGCCGATGGCCTCGAACTCGACGCGGGTGCCGGTGCCCAGGGCCGCGCCTTCGGCCGCCTTCTTTACGCGCTCCAGCACGTCGCGGACGATCTGCGGGTCGTTGTGACGGACGTAGTAGTAGCTTTCGGCGAAGGCCGGGACGACGTTGGGCGCCTTGGCCCCGGCGGTGATGGCGTAGTGGATGCGGGTGCGGTCGGGCACGTGCTCGCGCATCAGGTTGACCATGGCGTTCATGGCCTCGACCCCGTCCAGGGCCGAGCGGCCGCGATCCGGGGCGGCGGCGGCGTGGGCGGCCGTGCCGTAGAAGCGGAACTTGCCAGAGACATTGGACATGGTGTCGCCCTGGCGGGCGCTGTTGACGTTGCCGGGGTGCCAGTGGACGGCGACGTCCACGTCGTCGAACAGGCCGTCGCGGACCATGTAGACCTTGCCGGAACCGCCTTCCTCGGCGGGCGTGCCATAGACGCGCAGCTCGCCCTTGATGTTGTTGGCGACCATCCAGTCCTTGACCGCGATGGCGGCGTGGACCGAAGCCGCGCCGAACAGGTTGTGGCCGCAGCCGTGACCGGCGTGGCCGCCGGCGGATTCCTGCACCGGGTTCATCGTCTGCGACAGGCCGGGCAGGGCGTCGTATTCGGCCAGGACGGCGATGACGGGGCCGTCGCCGGTCTTGAAACTGGCCAAAAAGGCGGTGGGTTCATTGGCGATGCCCGGCGTGACCTGGAAACCGGCCTCGGTCAGTTGGCCCTGCAGCAGGGTCGAGCTCTGGGTTTCCTGATAGCCCAGCTCGGCGAACTTCCAGATTTCGAGGGCGGCGTGGTCCAGGGCGGGCTGGTTGCGCTCGACCGTGCCGGTGATCTGGGCGCGGGCCTGGGGCGACAGTTCGGCGGCGAGCGCAGGGACGCTGAGGCTGGTCAGGGCGGCGGCGAGCGCCAGGGCGCGCATCGAGACGGGTTTCATCGGGAACTCCACAAAACAGGCGGCGAATAGATGAAGGGCGGGAGGCGAAGTCGCCTCCCGCCCGAAAGACCTCAGGACCGGATCAGAAGGTCTTGCGGAAGCTGGCGTACCAGTAGCGGCCATAGGGCTGATAGACGGTGCCGACGAAGCCGGCCGCCGAGAGGGGCGGTTCCTCGTCAGTCAGGTTTCGCACGCCGACACGCACGGCCGTTCCGGCCAGGCGGCCTTCGTCGAACTGATATTCGCCATAGAGGTTGGCGGTGATGGTGGCGTCTACGGTCCAGTAGTCGCCCGCCGAGTTGGTCAGGCTGTCGTCATAGAGGGACGAGATGTACTGGGTGAAGGCGCCGACGGTCCAGGCGTCCTTGCGCCAGACGCCGGACAGGGACCACTTCCATTCCGGGCGACCCAGGTCGCGGATCATGTCGCCCATGCTGCCGCCCAGGGAGATCGAGGGATCAATGTCGCCAGCCGCCTTGGCGTCGACCAGGGCCTGAGCGCCCGGCGCCAACTCCAAATAGTATTTCAGCAGGTGCGAGACGTTCAGGTTCAGGCTGAAGTCGCCGTAAGCCGTGTCGCGCAGGCTCCACATGGCGCCCAGGTCCAGACCCTCGACGGTCTGCGGCTGCTGGTTGGTGTAGGCGTCGGTGATGTATTGCACCTCGCCCACGGCGGTCAGGCCGGTCCCGGCGAAGATGGCCTGATCAGCGGCCGTCGCGTCGGCGCGGACGACGTTCGGATTTGACCCGCCTTCCTTGCGCAGCAGGTAGTCGAGGATGAGGGCGTTCTGACCGCGGAACAGGCCGACCATGCCCGTCTGTTCCACCCGCCACCAGTCGGCGGTGAAGGTGAAGTCGCCGAACTGTTCGGGGACGAAGCGCGGCTGGACGACCAGGCCGAAGGACAGGGTTTCGGACTCTTCCGGCTGCAGGTCGGGATTGCCGGAGCGGCGCTCGGCCGTGAGCTTGCGGACGTGGGTCTGGCTGGCGTTGGCCTTGTCCGCGAAGCTGTTGGGAATGCCGGAGACGGTGCTGGCGCCGCACTGGCTCATGTCGGTGATGGCGCCCCGGCGCAGCAGGGCCTCGCAGTAGATGTAGTCGTTCGAGCTGTTGGAGCGGGTGATCACCGTGGCGTTGATCTGCTCCAGGTTGGGGGCGCGGAAGCCCTGGGCCCAGGAGCCGCGAACGCGGAAGCCGTCCACGATGTCCCAGGCGGCGGCGACCTTGGGCTTGGCCACGTCGCCGAAGTCCGAATAGTTCTCGAAGCGGCCGGCCAGCTGGACCTCCAGGTTATGCACCAGGGGGATGTTCATCTCCGGCGACACCAGGGGGGCGGCGAACTCCAGATAGGCGGAGAAGACGTCGCGCTCGCCGTAGGTGGCAGGGTTTTCAGACGAGTTGATCAGGTCGCTGTAGGTCGCGCCCGACTTGTCCGTGTAGCGGATCGTGCCGTCGATGCGGCTGTCGCGATCGTCCAGCTGGGTTTCGGTGCGCGCCTCGATCCCGGCGGCGACGCCGACCGGTCCGCCGGGCAAGGTGAAAAGATCCGGTCGCGAGACCTTGAAGTCCCACAGGCCCAGCTCGGTCTTGGTCTTGCGAACCATGTCGACGCGGATGGCGTCCAGGGCCGCCTGGCTGGACGGGGTGGCGTCGCCGAAGCGCGGATTGGCCGGGTCGCCGCCGTTGAAGAAGTTATAGGCGTCGGGCGTGGACTTGGCCGCCCATTCAGCCAGCTTGGTCGTCGAGATGTTGTCGGACACGTCCTTCGCCGTGGCCTCGGACCAGAGCAGGGCCGATTCCCAGTTCCAGCCGCGCCATTCGCCGCGCAGGCCGCCCAGGGCGCGATACTGCTGGTTCGTCACCTCGACATTAATCGGGCCCATGTCGTTGAAACGATAGCCGGTCAGGCGGACGTCCTGTCCGAACGGGTTGTAGTAGTTTGTGCCGGCGATGGTCATGACGACCGACGACAGGGTGTTGATCGGGGCCTGACGCGCGTGGGACTGCGCATAATAGGCGCCCAGTTCGCCGAAGGCCTCGACCGCGTCGTTGATCTGATAGCGGCCGGTCAGGAAGAGGTTGAAGCGATCGACCTCGGGCACGACGGTGAGGTCTTCCTTGGCCGTGTCGGCGAGCAGGGAGGCGTCGACATTGGTCGTCTTCTTCAGGCACAGGCCGTCGGCCAGGGCGGCGGCGCATCCGGCCAGGGTGTCGGGCTGAATGGTGAAGGTGGTGAAGCTCTGCCCGCCATAGGTGGCGGCGCTGGGCAGGGTGAACTGGCCCCAGGGGGTCAGCGACGACAGGCCGTTCAGGGCCGATCCGCTGAAGCCCGTGCCCTCGAACAGCGGCCGCTTGTCGTCGGAGGCGGTGAAGGACTGATCCAGCGTCGAAAGCTCGTCGCGATGGTCGTAGTTGAAGAAGGCCGAGATGTTGCCGCGGCCGTCCTGGATGTCCTTGCCGCCATAGGCGGAGAAGTTGGTCTCCCACATGTCGGTGCCCTCGGCGAAGCCGTACTGGGCCGAGATGGTCAGGTCGGTCATGTCGTCGCGCAGGACGGTGTTGATCACCCCGGCCACGGCGTCGGCGCCATAGATGGCCGCGGCGCCGTCACGCAGGACTTCCAGCCGCTTAAGGCCGGACACCGGGATGGCGTTGGTGTTGTAGGTCAGGACCGGCACCAGGTGCTCGTTGGCCTGGGACGTGGGGTGGCCGACGACGCGGCGGCCGTTCAGCAGAACCAGGGTGTTGCCGATGCCGAGGCTGCGCAGGTTGACCGAGCCGGTGTCGCCGCGCGCCGAGTTGGAGCTGGCGGGCAGGTATGAGGAGTTGAAGGTCACGTCGCCCATCTGGGGGACGGTGCGCAGCAGTTCGTCGCCCGAGGTGGCGGCGGCGGCCAGGATCTGCTCCTCGCCGACCACCGTGACGGGCAGGGCGGCGGTGACCTTGGCCCCGCGAATCTGCGACCCGACGACGATGACCTCGTCGACCTGGGTGGCCTCCTGTTCGGGCGCGTCCTGAGCCGTGGCGGCCGTGGCGACGCCGAACAGGGCGGTGGTGGCCAGCATGGCCGTTTTCAGGTTTCGGCGGGTGAAGGCTGCACGCATGACTCGGTATCCCCTCTGAAGCTTTTCGAGCCCGGTATCCCCCCAGGCCCGCCCGGCGGCGGCCGGTTCGGTCGATCAAGGCGGCCTTTTCGTCCCGGTCCGTCGCCCCGGAAAGATGCGACGTCGGAGGGTTCGCCTTGCATGAGACTAGAAACTGACACATTCGAACCGTCAACCATTTCAGGTTAAATATTGCTGTTATTCAATATAATAGGCAAACTAATCACTAGAATTGGCCGTTGAGTTCCGTGTTTGAGCAATGCTATCGCTGTCAAAGGGCGTTCTGGTGTGGGCGCGCGCGTGATAGTTCAAAGCCAATTGTGACGGGGTGGCCATGCGTTCTCATCTGAAGTTTCTGGCGGTTGCGGCGGCCGCCCTGCTGGCCGCTGCGCCAGCGATGGCGCAACAGGCGTCGGTCCAGACCCGGCCCGCCGTCGGCAGCGGCGGCGACATCGTCAACTATGGCCAGATCCACAGCCCGACGATCGGGCGCGGCGGCATGGTGGTGAGCCAGAGCGCCCTGGCGACCCAGGTCGGCGTCGACATCCTGAAGCAGGGCGGACACGCCGTGGACGCCGCGGTGGCTGTGGCCTTCGCCGAGGCCGTGACCCTGCCGCGTGCCGGCAATATCGGCGGCGGCGGCTTCATGATCGTCCACATGGCGGCGCCGGCGGATCGCCCGGCCCAGGCCGTGGCCAGCCACTATTACGGCCCGGCGCCGCGCGCCGTGCCG
>JALAGW010000048.1 GCA_022712235.1 Brevundimonas sp.
GTGCTCGGTCAGGAACTGGGCGTCCAGCAGGCCCCATCCGCCCCGCCGCAACCGCGCCACCAGATGCACCAGGGCCACCTTTGACGCATCGCGCGCCCGGCTGAACATGCTTTCGCCGAAGAAGGCGCCGCCCAGGGTCACGCCGTAAAGACCGCCGACCAAGACCTCGTCCCGCCAGCATTCGATGCTGTGGGCTTGGCCGCGCGCATGGAGTTCTACATAGAGGCGGCGGATCGGATCATTGATCCAGGTGTCCTCGCGTCCCGGCATGGAGGCTGCGCAGGCGTCCAGCACGGCGGCGAAGGCCGTATCGACGCGCACCTGGAACGGCTCGCCGCGGATGGTGCGTCGCAGACGGCTCGGGATGTGAAAGCGATTGAGCGGGATGACCCCGCGCTGGTCCGGCTCAACCAGAAAGACGCGCGGATCGTCGCGCGCCTCGGCCATCGGAAAGACGCCGCGAGCGTAGCAAGCCAGCAGCTCCTCGGGTCCGAAGACGCTGGAGGGGCTGCTGGCGCTGAACTCGGGTTCGTCCAAGAGGGGTTAGGCCTTGGCCTTCTGGGCGGCGGCCCACTTCTCCAGCCAGTGGATGTCGTAGTCGCCCGACAGGATGTCCGGCTCCTGCAGCAGCTTCTGGAACAGGGGGATGGTGGTGTCGACGCCGCCGATGACCATCTCGTTCAGGCTGCGCTTGAGGCGAGCCAGGGCCTCCTCGCGGTCGCGGCCGTGGACGATCAGCTTGCCGATCAGGCTGTCGTAGTAGGGCGGGATCGAATAGCCGGCGTAGATGGCGCTATCCAGACGCACGCCCAGGCCGCCAGGAGCGTGGAAGTCCGTGATCGTGCCCGGCGACGGGGTGAAGGTTTCCGAGTTCTCGGCGTTGACCCGCACCTCAATGGCGTGGCCTTCGAAATGGATGTCCTCCTGAGTGAAGGACAGCGGCAGGCCCGCGGCGATGCGGATCTGTTCGCGGACCAGATCGACGCCCGTGATCATTTCCGTGACCGGGTGTTCAACCTGCAGGCGGGTGTTCATCTCGATGAAGTAGAACTCGCCGTCTTCCCACAGGAATTCAATGGTGCCGGCGCCCAGGTAGCCGATGGCGGCGATGGCCTTGTTGACCGTCTCGCCGATCTTCTTGCGGCCCTCGGCCGACAGGGCGGGCGAGGGGGCTTCTTCCAGCACCTTCTGGTGGCGCCGCTGCAGCGAGCAGTCGCGTTCGCCCAGGTGGACGACGTTGCCGTGGCTGTCGGCGATGACCTGGATCTCGATGTGGCGCGGCTTCTGGAGGTAGCGCTCCATATAGACGGCGCCGTTGCCGAAGGCGGCCTTGGCCTCGGTCTGGGCCGTCTGGACGGCCTCGACCAGATCGTCGGGCGTCATGGCCACCTTCATGCCGCGACCGCCGCCGCCGGCGGCGGCCTTGACGATCAGCGGGAAGCCGATGGACTTGGACGCCTCGATGGCGGCCTCGACGGTCTCGACCTCGCCGTCAGAGCCGGGGACGACGGGGATGCCCGCGTCCTTGACGGTCTGCTTGGCGGTGATCTTGTCGCCCATGACGCGAATGTGGTCGGGCTTCGGGCCGATGAAGGTCAGGCCGTGGGCCTCGATGATCTCGGCGAAGCGGGCGTTTTCCGACAGGAAGCCGTAGCCGGGGTGGATCGCCTGGGCGCCGGTGATTTCCGCGGCCGCGATGATTTGCGGGATGTTCAGATAGGACTTGGCCGCCGGGGCGGGGCCGATGCAGACGCTTTCGTCCGCCAGGCGCACCCACATGGCGCCGCGGTCGGCCTCGGAGTGCACGGCGACGGTGGAGATGCCCATCTCCTTGCACGCCCGGTGGATGCGCAGGGCGATTTCGCCGCGGTTGGCGATCAGGACCTTGGTGAACATATCCGGTCTCAGGCTTCCAGCAGGACCAGGGCTTCGCCGAACTCGACCGGTTGGGCGTCGCCGACCAGGATTTCCGACACGACGCCGTCACGCGGGGCCTGGATCGGGTTCATGGTCTTCATGGCCTCGACGATCAGCAGGGTCTGACCCTTCTTGACCTTGTCGCCCGGCTTCACGAAGGCCGGAGCTTCCGGCGAGGGCTGCAGATAGGCGGTGCCGACCATCGGCGACTTCACCTCTTCGCCCTTGCGCGAGACGATGGTGGCCGGGTCCGACGGCATGGCGGCCGGAGCGGCGGCGACAGGCGAGGCGTGAGCGACCGGGGCCGGGGCGGCGGCGTACTGGATCGGGGCGGCGGCGACGGTGACTTCGCGCTTCACCTTGATCTTCAGATCGCCGCGCTCGACCTCGATCTCGGTCAGGTCGGTGTCGTTCAGAATGTCGGCCAGGCTGCGGACCAGATCGGCGTCGATGTTCTTGTTCTTGTCGTCGGACATGGGGGTCTCTTCTACTTGATCTTCTTGCGGCGCGAGGGGGTCAGCCCTTGGCCCCGGCGCGGCGCGCCAGGTCCAGAGCGGCCCGGACGGCCAGTTCGTAGCTGCGAGGGCCGAAGCCGGCGATGACGCCGGTCGCGGCCAGGGAAACATAGGAGTGATGCCGGAACGCCTCGCGCGCGGCGGGGTTCGACAGGTGGCATTCGACCACGGGGATGCTCAGCGTCTTCAGCGCGTCCAGCAGGGCCACCGAGGTATGGGTGAAGGCCGCCGGATTGATGACCAGGGCGCTGGCCTCGGCCCTCGCTTCCTGAATCCAGTCGACCAGCTGGCCTTCGTGGTTCGATTGCCTGAACACGACCCGCGCGCCCTCGGCCGCCGCCTCGCACATGGCCTGAACGTCGGCCAGGGTCTCATGGCCATAGATGTCCGGCTCCCGAACCCCGAGAAGGTTCAGGTTGGGCCCGTTCAGGACATAGAGGGTGAGGGTTTCGGGCATTCGCTCGCAAAACAGGCGCGCCGTGTCCGCGCGGAATCGAGCGCGCGTTGTAGCTCAGGTGGCGCGCGGCGCAAAGCGGGTGGTTGAAAAGGATGACGTAGGGGCAGGCAATGGGCTGCGATAGGGCTGCGTCGGTTTGATGTCCTGCGCGAGAACCCCCATTATCTGCGTCACTTTAAGGAGGCTTGGCCTCCCGTCTGCATCCTTTGGAGCGAACAGTTTGCGTATCGAAGTCAACGGCGAGGGGCGGGACACCGCCGCCACGACCATTCTGGGTCTGGTTCAGGAGTTGTCGCTGGACCCCAAGAAGGTGGCGGTCGAGCGCAATCTGGAGATCGTGCCGCGTTCGCTGCACGGCGAGACGGCGCTGGCCGAGGGCGACCGGATCGAACTGGTGCAGTTCGTGGGCGGCGGCTGAGGCAGCCTCTCCAACGTCATCCTAAGCCTTGTGCCGAGGATGACGGTTGCAAAAACGGGATGAGCGGGATGGGAAGCCGCTATATCAAATCCCGTGACGGTGCTTTCCCCCGGCGCAGCGTGGCGCTAGGTCAGGGGCATGACCGATACAGCCCCCCGCACCGACAGCTGGACCGTCGCCGGCCGCACCTTCAACTCGCGCCTGATCGTGGGCACCGGCAAGTACCGGGACTATGCCCAGAACGCGGCGGCGGCCGAGGCCTCGGGCGCTGAGATCGTCACCGTGGCCGTGCGCCGGGTGAACCTGACCGATCCGAACCAGCCGGTCCTGACGGACTTCATCGATCCGAAGAAATACACCTATCTGCCCAATACGGCGGGCTGCTTCACCGGCGAAGACGCTGTGCGGACCTTGCGCCTGGCGCGCGAGGCGGGCGACTGGACCCTGGTCAAGCTGGAGGTCCTGTCGGACCCCAAGACCCTGTTCCCGGACATGGAAGAAACCCTGCGGGCGCTGAAGCTGCTGACCGCCGAGGGCTTTGAGGTCATGGTCTATTGCACCGACGACCCGGTCTATGCGCGCAAGCTGGAAGACGCGGGCGCCGTGGCCATCATGCCGCTGGGCGCGCCGATCGGCTCGGGCCTGGGGGTGCAGAACCCTATCAACATCCGTCTGATCGTCGAGCAGTCCAAGGTGCCGGTCCTGGTCGATGCGGGCGTGGGTACGGCCTCCGACGCGGCCATCGCCATGGAACTGGGCTGCGACGGCGTGCTGATGAACACCGCCATCGCCGAGGCGCGCGATCCGATCCTGATGGCCAGCGCGATGAAGCACGCGGTCATCGCCGGGCGTGAATCCTATCTGGCCGGGCGGATGAAGAAGCGGCTCTATGCTGACCCGTCCTCGCCGCTGGCGGGCCTGATCTAGCTTATTGCGACGCTGAGGCCGCTTGCGGCCTCGCTGTCGCGCGCGCACTCTCACCCGGACTGTGGGAGAGGGTTCATGCGTTTCGGATTGATGGCCTGCACGGCCCTGGCGGCCTGCATGATCGGGCCGATTGCGGTGGCGGACGCGACGGCGGACAAGGCCGTGCGCGATCTTCTGGATCAGCCGCAGGTTTGCGGTCCGGGCGGCTCGGCCATCGAAGACGCCCCGCCGGTGGACGGCATCGTCATGGTCGAAGGGTTCGGCACGGGCGGCTTCAAGGTCGATACGGTCAATCCCGAGGCCCAGGCCTGGTTCGACCATGGGGTGCGGCTGCGCTGGGCGTTCGAGCACACCGAATCAGTGCGGGCCTTCCGCAAGGCGCGAGCGCTGGACCCGTCCTGCGGCATGTGCGCCTGGGGCGTGGCCTGGGCCATCGGCCCTAATCTGAACGGCGGCGGTCAGGACAAGGCCTCCATCGACGCCGCGCGCCAGGCCGCCCGCGACGCGCGCCGTCTGGCCAGCGACGCCACCCCGGTGCAGCGCCAGATGATCGACGCCCTGATCCAGCGCTATTCCGGCGGGGAAAAGAGCCGCGCCGACCGCTTCGCCCGGCGCATGGACCGGATCGCGCGTCAGAACCCGGACGATGTCGCCATCGCCAATATCACCGCCGACGCCTGGCTGCTGGCCGCCGACGAGTGGTGGGACGACGAGGGCAAGGCGGCTGATCCGGCCATCCCGCGCGCCATGGGCCTGCTGGAACACGCCCTGGCGAAAGACCCGAACGATCCGGGGGCGATCCACCTCTATATCCACCTGACCGAGTGGTCGGACGACCCGCACAAGGCCATTCCCTATGGCGAGAAGCTGGCCCTGCTGGCCCCGGCGGCCAGCCACCTGGTGCATATGCCGTCGCACACCTATTACCGCGTGGGGCGCTATCGCGACGCGATGGAGAGCAACGTCAACGCCGTGGCGCTGGACCGGCGCTATGACGCCCTGGCCAAGCCGCCGGGCGGGGTGCCGGCGATGCGGCTGCACGCGCACATTATCCACTTCGGCATGGGCGGCGCGCTGATGGCCGGGGGCGGCGAGGAGGGGCTGAAGCTCGCCGACTGGTTCCTGGCCACCTATCCCAACATCGGCGCCCAGGAATACTGGCGTCAGATCGTCGCCAACACCGCCTACGCCCTCTACGGCCGCTTCGGCACGCCGGAACAGGTGGCTGCGCTGAAGGAGCCGCCGGCGACCCATCCCTTGCTGCGCATCAGCTGGCGCTACGCGCGCGGCGAGGCGGCGGCGAGGGCAGGCGATGCCGCCGCCGTTCGAGCCGAGGCGAACGCCATCAAGGCCCTGCGCGAAGCGACGCCCTTCACCGGGCCGATGGCCGAGCAACGGGCGGTCTTCACCGAACTGTCCCAGCGCATCCTGGAAGGCCGGGCGGCCATGATCGAGGGCAATGCGAGCGCCGCCGTCGCCGCCTTCACCCGCGCCGCGCAGATCCAGGCCATGGACGACGAGGGCGGCGATCCGCCGATCATCTGGTATCCGACGCGCCGCAGCCTGGCGGCGGCCCTGCTGGCCAGCGGCGACGCAGCCGGAGCCAAGGCCAAGATCGAGGAACTGCTGAAGGACTGGCCCAGCGATCCCTACAGCTATTTCGTCCTGGCTGAGGCCGAGCGGAAGCTGGGGAACGCCGAAGCCGCCGCCGAAGCGACCCGACGTTCGAACGTCGAATGGATCGGCGGCGAGCGGACGTTGGCGGCGGCCTAGTTTTTCAGGCCGTCACCCTCGGGACAAGCCCGAGGGTGACGGGCAAATCAGCGCTTGGCGTCTTCGATCATCTTGGCGACGGCGGCGGGCTCGATGCTGGCGCTGGCCTTGCCGTTGATGAAGAAGGTCGGGGTGCCTTGCAGGCCCAGGGTCGCTGCGACCGTGTGGATGTCGGTGACGTGGCGCGTCATTTCGGGCGAGGCGATGGCCGCCTGGGCCTTGGCCATGTCGACGCCGTGCGCGGCCAGGATGCCGTCGATGGCGGCGCGGTCCAGGGCGCGTTCGGTCATCAGGGCGTCATAGACCTCCAGATACTTGCCCTGCTGGTGCGCGGCCAGGGCGGCGCGGGCGGCGTATTGCGAGGTGACGTCGCCGCGGTCCAGGATCGGCCAGTCCTTGAAGACGAAGCGGACCTCGGGGTGAGCGGCCATCAGGGCGCGATAGTCGTGGGCCACGGCCTTGCAGCCGGGGCAGCGGAAGTCGAAGAACTCGATCACCGTCACCTTGGCGTTGGCGGGGCCGAAGCTGGGGTCGCGGGCGTCATGGGCCAGCTGGGCGGGGTTGGCCTTGACCGCGGCGTTGATGGTCTGGACGCGGGATTGCTCTTCATGGCTCTGACGCGCGGCCAGGACTTCGTCCAGAACCTGCGGATTGGCGACCAGGTAGGCGCGCACGCGACCGCCGAGGTCGCCGCCGGTCAGATA
>JALAGW010000049.1 GCA_022712235.1 Brevundimonas sp.
ATGGGAGAACTCCGCGAGGGGGCAGACAGACCCCGGCGCTTTACGCCGATCCGGCGAAAGGGCCAAACCGGAGGGCTAATCCGGGGCGAAGGCGCGGATGAAGCGGCGAGCGGTTTCGCGGGCGCGGGCCGGGGTATCGTCGGTCTTGGGGGGGGGCAGGCCCAGGACCGCGCGCAGGTGGCCGTGGCCCAGGACCATGCCGGCGAACATCTCGGCGGCGGCGGCGGGGTCGGGCACGGACAGCAGGCCCAAACGGTCCTGCTCGGTCAGCCAGGCGGCGATGCGGCGCACGCTCTCGCCCGGCCCGGCGTCATAGATGGCGCGGGCCAGTTCGGGGGCTTCGGGCGACATCAGGGCCACCCCGCGCAGGGAGGCGCCCTTGCCCTCGCGACAGATCTTGCTGATCAGGGTCTCGGCGATGGCGGTCAGGACCTCTTCGGGCGGGGCGCCGGACTTCAACGGCGCGGTCACCGCGTCCGAGCGCTGGGCCGCCAGGGCCCGGCCGATGTCGGTCTTGGTGGGAAAGCGGTTGTAGAGGGTCTGTTTCGACACCCCCGCGCGCCTGGCGATCTCGGTCATTGAGGCGCCCGCCCCCTTTTCCACGAACAGGTCCGAAGCGGCCTGAAGAATGGCCGCGCTCTTGAGCGCGTCGATCTGACCGGGGGCGCGGGGCATGTCAGTGCATCTCTGACGGTTCAGCCGAGGGGTTCGGCTTGCCCGGCTTGGACAGCAGGGTGACGAAGGCGGCGCAGGCGCAGGCTATGGCCAGCAGGGCGAAGGCGTCGCCGAAGGCCAGGGTCGTCGCCTGCTTCTGCAGCATGCCGTAGAAGGCCTTCATCGCCGAGGCTTGGGGGTCGATGGAGCCCGAGAAGCGCTGGGCCAGGCCGGCGATCATGTTCCTGACGGCGACGTCGGACTGATTGATGGAGCTGGTCAGCTCGACCTTGTGCAGGGCCGAGTTCTGGGTCAGGGAGGTGTTGAGAATGGCCAGGCCGAAGGCGCCGCCGACATTGCGCGACAGGTTCACCAGGCCCGAGGCGTTCTTGACCATGTGCGGGGGCAGGGTGGACATGGTCACCTGCTGGGAGGCGATCATGGCGATCATGACGCCGCAGCCGCGCACGGCCTGAACCCCGGCGAACTCCCAGAAGCCCCACTCGTCCGTGACCAGGCGCGCGTCCCACATGCCCCAGGCGCACAGGATGAAGCCGAGGAACATCAGGATGCGCGGATCGAGCAGCCGCACCAGACGCCCGGCGAAGGGCGCCGTGGCGAACATGGCCAGACCGGAGACCACCATGGTGGTGCCGACCTCGGCCGCCGAATAGTCGCGCACCCGACCCAGGAACAGCGGCAGCAGGAAGGTGCCGCCGAACAGGGCCGCGCCGACGATGAAGGTCATGATGACCCCGACCACGAAGTTGCGGTTGGCGAAGGCGCGCAGCTCGACGATCGGATTGTAATAGACCAGCGAGCGCCAGATGAAGGCCGGGCCGCAGACGGCGGCGACCAGGGCGAGCAACAGGATGTGGTCGTCGGCGAACCAGTCGTTCTTGGCCCCTTCCTCCAGCACGAATTGCAGGCTCATCAGGAAGGCGGCCATCAGGCCCAGGCCCCACCAGTCGAAGCCCTTGGCCAGCGAGGCGTCGCCCTTGTCGAAATGGGCGTAGCGGCCGACCAGAAACAGGACGATCACGCCGGGGAAGACGTTGATGAAGAAGAGCCAGCGCCAGCTGAGCGCCTCGGTCAGGTGACCGCCCAGGGTCGGGCCGACCGTCGGGGCCAGGGTGACGATCAGACCCATGATGACGCTGGCGGTGACGCGTTTCTCGGGCGGGAAGGCGGTGAAGGCCACGGCGAAGACGGTCGGGATCATGGCCCCGCCGAGGAAGCCCTGCAGAGCGCGGAAGAAGATCATCATCTCGACCGACGACGACAGGCCGACGGCCACGCTCATGATCAGGAAGCCGACGCAGGAGGCCAGGAACAGCTTCTGCGTGCCCCACAGGCGCGACAGGTATCCCGACAGGGGGATCATCACGACCTCGGGGATCAGATAGGCGGTCTGGATCCAGCTGATCTCGTCGGCCGAGGCGCCGACCCCGGCCTGAATCTGGGGCAGGGAGGCGGCGACGATCTGGATGTCCAGGATGGCCATGAACTGGCCGATGACCATGCCGGCGAAGCCGAGCAGAAGGACCGGCCAGTTGATCTCCGGCCGGGCGGTCGCGTCGGCCGGAGCGCCCGCCGGAACGGCGGCGTCGGTCACTGGGCCGCGTCCAGGGACGCGGTTTCAACCTGGCCCAGATGGGCGTCGGCGAAGGCGGCGCCGCCCTGGCTCTTGAGATCCACCTTGACCTCGACCGACAGGCCGGGGCGCAGGGCGACGGGCTCGCCCGAGGCGCGGCGGTCGACGACGATGCGGACCGGGACGCGCTGGGTGATCTTGGTGAAGTTGCCGGTGGCGTTCTCGACCGGGATCAGGGCGAACTCCGAGCCGGTGGCCGGGGCGAAGCTGTCGATACGGCCGACGATGGGCTGGCCGGGGAAGGCGTCGGCCTTGATCTCGACCGCCTGGCCCAGGCGCATGCGGCCGACCTGGGTCTCCTTGAAGTTGGCGACGACATAGGTGTCCTGCAGGGGGACGATGGACATCATCTGTCCGCCGGCCTGAACCACCTGGCCGACGCGGACGCCGCGGGCGCCGACGACGCCGCCGACGGGGGCGCGGATGACGGTGCGGTCCAGGGTCAGCTGGGCCTGTTCGACCAGGGCCTTGGCCTGTTCGACGGCGGCGACGCTCTGGCTGCGGGTCGAGCCGAGGACGGCGGCGGTGCGCTGTTCCGCGGTCAGGGCGGCCTGGGCCTGGGCGACCGAGGCGCGGGCGGTTTCAGCCGTGGCGCGCTGGGTCTCGATGCGCTGCTGGGACACCCAGCCCTCGGCGGCCAGTTTGCCGTAGCGGTCGACCTCGGCGCGGGCCAGGCCGGCCTGGGCCTGGGCCTGGGTCACGGCGGCGGCGCGGGCGGCGATGGTGGCCTGTTCCTGTTCGGCGCGGGCGTCGACATTGGCCACGGCGGCGGTCAGGGCAGCCAGATTGGCCTGGGCCTGGGCCAGGGCGGCCTTGGCGTCGGCGTCGTCCAGACGGGCCAGGACCTGGCCGGCCTCGACGCGCTGGTTGTCCCTGACCAGGACCTCGACGACCGAGCCGCTGATGCGCGGACTGACCAGAACCGTGTCGGCCTGGACGAAGGCGTTGTCGGTCGCCTCCCAGCGCTGCTTGCCCTGCCACCAGACCACGCCGCCGGCGATCAGGGCGAGGCCGACGACGCCGCCGACGATCAGGGGCAGGCGTTTCTTCAGATTGGCGGGGAGGGCCATGGGGAGACAGCTCGCTTCGATTTCGGCGCGTAAAATGGACAGGACCGTCCAGAATACAAGGGGCGCCTGCGCGATTTCGTCGCAGGCGTGGCCCCGGCGCCGCGCGCGGCTAGTCCGCAGAGGCCTGGAAGGCCGTCCGCTGGAAGGCCCCGCCGCGCTTCACCGTGAACCGGAGGCTGCGCAGGTTGGCGACGTCGGCTGCGGGGTCGGCGGCGACGAAGATGAAGTTGGCCAGCTTGCCCGCTTCGATCGTGCCCATGTCCTGGGACTGGTTCACGGTGCGGGCGGCGGTGCGGGTGGCGGCGACGAGGACGTCGGCGGGCGTCATGCCGACGGCGTTCTGAAGCAGCTCCATCTCCTCGATCAGAGCCGGCCAGGCGTCGCTGTCGGGCGTTTCGCCGTCGGTGCCGGCCGATATAGCCACTCCGGCACGATAGGCCTGACGGGTCAGGGCGAAGACCATGGGACCGGAGCAGATCGGCTGACGCGCGCCGGGCGCGGCGGCGGCCCGGTCCTGTTCGGCATAGACCCGGACGGTGGCGTCCAGAACAATGTCCTTGTCGCGCATCTGCTCCAGCAGGCCCTGCACCACGGGATTGTCGCCGTCGAGGAAGGGGGCGCGGTCGATGGGGGTGCGGCTGGCGTAGCTGACGGGGCGATCCGCCGGAGCCTGGGCCTGATGGGCCAGGATGCAGGCGTGGGACATGACGTCGGGACCGGCGGCGATGACCTCTTGCGGGGTGGCCGGATAGACCATGGCGTGGGTCCAGACCGGCACGGCCTGGCGATGGGCCTCGGCGGTGATCCGGGCCACCAGGTCGCCGGGCAGGTCGGCGTAGATCTTGATGCCGGTCGCGGACGTGCCGCGCGCCATGGCCACGGCCAGCGGCAGGTCGGTGTCCGGCGTGATCGCCTGCATCCACGGCGTCCGGCCGGCGACGGCCCCGGCGCTGACGGCCTGGGTGCGGGGGTCCTTGAAGAAGCCTTCGCCCGCCATCAGGGCGGCGTAGTAGATGTCGGGCGAGGGGACTTCGCCAACCCGCGCCTGACGCGCCAGCTCGCCGACCGAGCGCAGGTCGTCGGCCATGCCGCGCACGGCGGTGACCCCGGAATAGAGCCAGCGCCGCATTTGCGCCCGCGCCGACTCGGCGTCGGGCGGGGTGGCGACATGGACGTGGGTGTCGATCAGGCCGGGCAGGACATAGAGGCCCGCGACGTCGACCGTCTCGGCGCCCTCCGGCAGGGGATCGCGGTCCGGCTGGACCGCCAGAATCCGTTCGCCGCGGGTGACGAGGGTCAGGCCGGAGCGCGACGGGGCGCCCGTTGCGTCGAACAGGACGGCGCCGCGATAGGCGACGGTTCTCGGCTCGGCGGGCGCGGTCGGAGATTGCGCCGGCGCGCCGTGCCAGGCGGCGAAGGGATCGTGGGCGACGGCCGCGCCCGCGGTCAGCGTCGTCGCCAGAACCGCCAGAGCGGCGCTGGCCAGCCAGGTCCTGATGGTCGTCATGTCCGTGTCTCCCCCGAGCGTCTCCGTCCGGTTTGGGTCATCGCGGGGCGGGGAGCAAGCCGGAAGACGTTGACGCCGCGCGCGGGGAAGGCGAAGCGAGGGCATGGCTGTTCGTCCACGTTCCCCATCCAAGGCTGTCCGCGCCGCTCTGACGCCGCCAAAAGGCAAGCGGTCGCGTGCGCCCAAGACCGCGCCGGTCGGGGCGGTGATCGGCTGGCCGCCGGACGAGGACCGGGTCGAGGAAATCTTCGTGCGCCTGTCGGGGGTCATGCCGGACCCCAAGACCGAGCTGGACTTCGTCAATCCCTATACCCTGGTGGTGGCCGTGGCCCTGTCGGCCCAGGCGACCGATGTGGGGGTCAACAAGGCGACCAAGGCCCTGTTCGCGATCGCCGACACGCCGCAGAAGATGCTGGCCCTGGGCGAGGAGGGGCTGATCCCCCTTATCGCTTCGATCGGCCTTTATCGCACCAAGGCGAAGAACGTCATCGCGGCCGCCCGGATGCTGGTCGAACAGCACGGCGGCGAGGTTCCGCTGAACCGCGCCGACCTGCAGGCCCTGCCCGGCGTGGGGCGCAAGACCGCCAGCGTGGTGCTGAACGAACTGGGGATCGAGCCGGCCATCGCCGTGGACACCCACGTCTTTCGCG
>JALAGW010000006.1 GCA_022712235.1 Brevundimonas sp.
GAGACGGGCGCCTATGTCGGCAGCGTCGGGGTTCTGGACTATCGCCGCGAGATGACCCCCGCCTTCGACGCGCCGGAACTGGGCTGGGGCGTCGCTCCCGCCTTCCAGGGCCAGGGTCTGGCGTTTGAGGCGCTGCAGGCCGCCCTGGCCTGGACCGACGCCTATAGGCTGGAGCCGCGCACCGTCTGCATGATCTCGCCCGACAACGCCCCGTCCGTAAAGCTGGCCGAACGGGTCGGCTATCGCCCCTACGCCGAGGCCGACTACAAGGGCTCGCTCGTCACCCTGTTTGAACGTCCGCGCACGGTTGCGGGCTGACAGGACTGACGCCGCTCGGTAAGTTTTACAGTTCAGACCGCCCGCCTGTTTCGAGAGTCCCCCATGCCCATGTCCGTCGACGTCCTGCGCGCCCATCTGGTCGAGGCCTTCCCCGATGCGGACATCGCCATCGAGGACCTGGCCGGCGACGGCGACCACTATCGCGCCAGGATCGTCTCCAGCGCCTTCAAGGGCCTGCCGCGCGTGCGACAGCACCAGTTGGTCTATGGCGCGCTGAAGGGCCAGATGGGCGGGGAACTGCACGCCCTGGCCCTGGAGACCTCGGCCCCCGCCGAGGCGGGCTGAGCATGCGGTATCGCCCGTTCGGCGGCGCCGGCGCGGCGGTCTCCAACCTGACCCTCAGTCTGGGAGCCGAAGCCCTCGGTCGCGGTCGCGCGGCCCTCAGCGAACTGATCTTCACCGCGCTGGAAGCCGGGGTGAACTCCTATCATCTCGCGAACGCCGACCCGGCGCTGGCCGAGATCGTCGGCGAGGCCCTGGGGCATGTCGAGCGCCGCCTGGTCTGCGTCGGCGTCACCCTGGGCGTCGGCGACGGCCGCAGAAAGGGCTTCCGCGACTTCTCCGCCGAAGGCCTGACCGGATCAATCGACCAGGCCCTGCACGCCTCGGGTCTCGGCTGGTTCGACGTGGCCGTGCTGGACGAGCCCGCCGACGACGAACTGCCTCAGGCCTCGCTGATCGCGCTGAAGGCCCTGCGCAAGGCCGGTCATGTGAAGCTTCTGGGGGTGTGCGGCGACTCTCCGGTCATGGACGTCTATGTCTCGACCGGCGCCTTCGACGTTCTCTACACGCCCTTCCACGCCAATGTGGAATGGCGCATCCGCTCGCGGATGCGGGCCGCGCGCGAACGCGACATGGCCATCTTCACTTACGACTACTATCCCGAGAGCCTGTCGACCGAGCGCAAGGCGGCGGGCGCCGGGACGCCCAAGAAGAAGGGTCTGTTCGGGTTCGGCGCCAAGCCCGTCGAGCAGGGCCTGACCAACGCCGGCTCCTTCGCCTTCCTGCATCAGACGCCGAACTGGAACGCGGAATCCATCTGCCTGGCCTTCATCCTGACCGACCCTGCCATCGCCAGCGTCATGGTCGACGCCCTCAACCCGGAGCGAATGGAGGCCCTGGCCGTCGTGCCGGAGCGGGACCTGCCGCCAGGGCTGTCGGCCCAGATCGAAATGGCCCGCGTGGGCTCGGCGGTCGCCTAGAACCTAGCCGCCCATGGCCGTGAACGGGCCGTTGAGGAAGCCCGGCTTGCGATAGGTCAGGCGCTGGCCGTCCGCGCCCAGGACGCGCCCGCCGGCCGCTTCCAGCACCGCCTGCCCCGCCGCGGTGTCCCATTCGCTGGTCGGGCCGGTGCGCGGATAGGCGTCGAAGCGTCCCTCGGCGATCAGACAGAATTTCAGCGACGAATCCGTGCCCTGCCACTGGGTGCAGCCGTGACGCGCGGCCAGGCGCGTCGCCTCTTCATCGGTCATGCTGTGGCTCAGCAGGGCGACGCCGTCGGCCGGACGGTCGCGCACCCTGATCGGCCGCCAGGCCTCGCCGAAGGCGCGGCGCACGGCGCCCTGGCCCGGCGCCCTCGAGGCCCAGGTCACGCCCGTCGCCGGGGCCGTGACCACGCCCGCGACAGGGGCGTCGCCACGCATCAGGGCGATGTTGACAGTGAAGCTTTCGCGTCCCTGAACAAAGCCCTTGGTGCCGTCCAGCGGGTCGATCAGCCAGAACCATTCGCCAACCGAGACAGGGACCCCGTCGGCGGCGGAGGCTTCCTCGGCCACAGCCTCGACCTCGGGCCAATGCTCAGCCAGCCGCTTCAGGATCAGAGCCTCGGCGGCGCGGTCGGCCTCGGTCACCGGGCTGGCGTCGGACTTGGTCTCGACTGTCGTTCCGCTGCGCCAATAGGGCAGGATCAGACGCGCCGCCTCCTCCGCGATGTCGGCGATGGTCTCGGCAAGGGCGCCGGAAGCGAGGTCGGTCTCAAGAGCGTGCGTCATGTCATCGTCTCGATAGCCCATGCGCGCGGTTTCAAGAACCGGCAAATCAGGTCAGCCTTGACCATTCCCGCCAGCAGACCGCCCGAACGATGACCCTACCTGACCTTTCCTCGACCGCGATCGAGCTCGACGCCGCCGACCTGCCCATGGGCGGCGCCGAACTGGCCGCCTTCATCGCCGGCAAGCTGTGCCACGACTTCATCAGCCCGGCCGGCGCCATCATGTCGGGCCTGGATTTGCTGGAGGACCCCACGGCCCAGGACATGCGCGACGACGCCATGAACCTGATCCGCCAGAGCGCCAGGAAGATGGTGGCCCACGTCCACTTCGCCCGCGTCGCCTTCGGCGCCGCCACCACCAGTGAACAATTCGTCTCGGCCGAGCTGCGCGGTCTGGTGGCGGGTCTGTCGGAAGGCGGACGCGCGAGCCTGGACTGGCGCATTCCCGACGGCGAGACCTTCACCAAGGCTCAGGCGCGCATCCTGATCAACCTGGCCTGGATGACCCTGGGCGCCCTGCCCACCGGCGGGATCGCCGCCATCACCGCCCGGCGCGAAGACGACCGCCTGCTGCTGGTCGGTTCGGCCGAAGGCAATCGCGCCCGACTCAAGCCCGAAGCCCTGACCGGCCTCAAGGGCGAGCGTCTGACCGAAGGCCTGGCGGGCCAGTGGATTCAACCCTACTGGCTGTGGCTGGCCGTGAACGAGAGCGGCGGACGCCTCGACGTCGCCAGCGAGGAGGGCCGCGTCGGCCTGATCGCCCGGACGCCGACCTGAGCCGATTTCAGCGAACTCCAATCGTCCATTAACCCCCAGGAACGATGATGGCGCGACGCGCGCTTTCGTTTCGCGCTACGGGATGAAGCCCTTGGACCCCAAGACCTGCCTGATCGTTGACGACAGCCGGATCATCCGCAAGGTCGCGCGCCGCATCCTTGAGGACCTGGGGTTCGAGGTCGATGAAGCCGCCGACGGCGCCGAGGCCCTGACCTACTGCATGGGCGCCATGCCCCATGTGGTGCTGCTGGACTGGCAGATGCCGGTCATGGACGGCCTGTCCTTCCTGCGCCGTCTGCGCGACCTGCCGGGCGGCCGCGCGCCCAAGGTCCTGTTCTGCACCATCGAGACCCGCGCGGAACGGATTGCAGAAGCCCTGTCCGCAGGGGCCGACGATTATGTTATGAAGCCGTTTGACGGCGAGATCCTTCATTCCAAACTCGCCGAAGTGGGAGCTGTTCAGTCGCCGTCATGACGCCGGAGGATTTCGATCGTCTTCAGACCTTGCTGGCGTCCCGCGCCGGCTTTCGGCTGACTCGCGACCGGATGCACCTGGCCGAGCATCGACTGGGGCCGGTGGCGCGCCGCGAAGGCTATCATAACGTCGAGGCCATGCTGGCGACGCTGTGGAGCCAGCCGGTCGCTTCGCTGGGCTGGGCGGTGATCGAAGCGCTTTTGAACGGCGAGACCTGGTTCCGCCGGGACCGCGCCGTTTTCGACGTCTTTTCGCGTGAACTGATGCCCGCCCTGACCGCCGCCCGTCCCGGCGGCAAGGTGCGGCTGTGGTCCGCCGGCGCCTCGACCGGCCAGGAGGCCTACGCCCTGGCCATCGCCGCGCTGGAGAACAGCGCCGACGTCGAGATCGTGGCCACCGATCTGTCACGTCAGGCGATCGAAAAGGCGGCGTCCGGCCTCTATACCTCCTTTGAGATCCAGCGCGGCCTGTCAGCCCGCACCATGCTGCGCTGGTTCGAACAGACCGACGACTGCTGGCGCGCGCGCCCTGAACTGCGCAGCACGGTGAAATTCGAGCGCGCCAATCTGCTGGACGAGCCGACCGACGAGGGCCAGTTCGACGTCATCTTCTGCCGTCACGTGCTCAATGACCTTGAGCCGGCCCGGCGCGCCCAGGTGCTGGACATGCTGGAGCGGCGACTGGTCGATGACGGCTGCCTCTTTCTCGGCCTCGACGAACGGCCCGAAAGCGACAGCGTCGCCTTCCGCCCCGTCGCCGGGCGCAAGGGCCTCTATGTGAAGGCCCCCTCCGCGCTCCGCCGGGCCGCCTAGACCGCCAGCAGCCCCTCGGCCGCCACGGTCTTGACCCGCAGGTCGGGCGCTTCGCTGAAGACCAGATCCGTTGTCCCGAAATATTCGGCCTGGTTCATGGCGCACCAGTCGGTGGTGACCAGGCGCGCGGCCGCCTTGCCGTCCAACCCGTTCGCCGATCCATAGAGGAAGTCGCCGCTACGCTGGGCCAGCGGCATGGGCCGGTCCTGATTGGCCCGCGCCATGAAGCCCGCCAGGCGCTCGGGCGTGACCTCGGCCGTCATCAGCTTGCCGTCGAACCGCACCACGGCGTCGAAGGCGTACCACGTCACATCCCCTGCCGGCAGGCCGGTCCCCAGGGTGGTGTGGCCGATGAAGCCGGCGTCGGCGCCCGTCGCCCTGGCCATGGCGGCCGCGGCGGCCCGACCTGTCTCACCCAGGCTCAGGGCGCGCGGGCTGACGCCCAGAACCGCCTTTTCCGCGTCCGTCAGATGTGTCTCCAGCGTCGTGGCGATCAGGTCGGCTAGGCGCGGCGACGGCGCGGTGGTCAGGTCCACCGACGTCGATTCCACCGCGATCCGGCCATCAGCATAGAGCGTCGCCGTCGTATAGGCGTTGCTCCACGACCCGGTGTGGACATAGGCGCTGCGCCCCTTCTGGTGCTGGAACAAAAGATGGTTGTGCCCGCCGATCATCAGGGCGCCGTCAGGCAGCAGGGGCAGGATGTCGCGATCCCCGGCCACGCCCGCGTGGCTCATCACCAGCATCAGGTCGGCGCCGTCCAGCAGGCGCGTCAGATCAGCCTTCGCCCAGTCGCCCGGCTCGGGGATCGACAGCCAGTCGCGACTGGCCTTGGGATAGGTGTTCAGTGAATTCGTGCCCGCCCCGACAATCCGCAGCGAGCGATCGCCCCAGGACAGGGTGAGGGCCGCATCAGCATAGGGCCGGCCATCGCGCGCATCGACGATATTGCTGACGACGACGATCCCCAGCGCCCGCATCCGCGCCACCACCTCATGCAGGTCCGGCGTCAGGTCATTGTCGTGGTTGCCCAGATTGACCACCGTGGGCGCCAGCTTCGGAAGTTCGCCCAGGAAGGCCCAATCAATCGCCCCGGCCGACCGCACCGAGACGACATTGCCGTGCTCGAAGATGTCGCCGTCGACGGCGATCAGATGCGGAACGTCCGTTCCCTCGATCTCAGCCTCCAGCGCCGCCAAAAGCTGTCCCGTCCGTTCATAGGCCGAATGCAGGTCCGACATGGCCAGAACCCGGCCCAGAACACGCGCATCCGCCACGCGGGCCAGAGCGCCCAGAACCGGTGCAGCAGCGGCCACGGCCGTCAACTGGAAGAAACGGCGGCGATGAAGAGGGGTGATCGTCATGGGGCGTCCCTGTCGGTCGCGCCTAGCGCATTCAGGGAAATCTCACCGAAAACAGGCGGCGCAGCCCCGCCGTTTCGCATGAGACATTGCGCCGCACAATAGCGCCGTCCCCGGCGACAGCCCCCGAACCGACGAGTTTTCCGTCACCGTGTCCAGGTCGTGAAAGCTTCATCGAACTGGCGTTCTCGACGCTGGCAAAAGCGTCGCCGCAGACCTAGGCCCTCGCCCAGTTTCAACGAGGACCCTCCCCCCATGTCCCCTCGCCTCACCGCTCTCGCCGTTTCGGCCAGCAGCCTCGCCCTGCTCATCGCCGCCCCCGCCATGGCCCAAACCTTTGAGGCAAAGACTGCCGACGCCGCCGAACAGGCCGTCAGCGTCGATGAAATCGTCGTCACCGCCCAGCGCCGCAGCGAGAACATTCGCGACGTGCCCTTCGCCGTCACGGCCATGAACACCGAGACCCTGACCGCAGTTTCGGCCGGCGGCGCCGACATCCTCAGCCTGTCGGGCCGGGTGCCCAGCCTGCAGGTCGAAAGCTCGAACGGCCGTTACGCCCCGCGCTTCTACATCCGCGGCCTCGGCAATGTGGACTTCGACTTCACCGCCTCGCAGCCAGTGTCGATGGTGATGGACGACCTCGTGCTGGAGAGCGTCTATCTCAAGGGCTTCCCCCTGTTCGACGTGAAGCAGCTGGAAGTGCTGCGCGGGCCGCAGGGCACCCTGTTCGGCCGCAACACCCCGGCCGGCGTCATCAAGATCGACACGACCAAGCCGGGCGACGACTTCACCGGCTTCGGCTCGATCACCTACGGCAACTACGGCTCGACCCGCGCCGAAGCCGCCGTGACCCTGCCGGCTTCCGACACCCTGTCGGTCCGCGTGGCGGCCCTGTGGACCCACCGCGACGACTATATCAACAACGCCTGGGACGCCCCCTTCGCCAAGAAGGACGGCAAGGACCTCGGCAATTTCGATGACGTCGCCGGCCGCATCCACGTCGCCTGGACCCCGACCGACCGCCTGTCGACCCTGCTGACCCTGCAGGCCCGCGACTATGAGGGCACGGGCACGATGAACCGCGCCAATGTCCTGACCAAGGGCTCGAACAAGCTGAACGACAACTTCGACCGCGAGACGGTCTGGTATGACGGCGGCCGCAACAACTTCCAGAAGCAGCAGACCACCTCGCAGTCGCTGCAGGTCGCCTATGACTTCGGCCCGGCGACCTTGACGGGCGTCGTCGGCTCCTTCCAGGGCTGGAGCCAGGGCGACGGCGACATCGACGGCGGCGTGGCCTCGGCGCCGGTGGGCGCGGGCTACAAGACCCCGTTCAACGTCGAGTCCGGCACCCTCTCCAGCGACCTGCTGCAGAACACCTATGAACTGCGCCTCGCCTCGAACGGCGACGGTCGCCTGGGCTGGCAGGTCGGCGCCTTTTACTGGGACGAACGCATCAACCTGGTGTCGGGCACCTTCGATGGGGTCGGCGGCCTGTTCCCAACAGTCAAACTCACCGACATCGTGCAGAAGTCGGACTCCTGGTCGATCTTCGGTCAGGCCAACTATCAGGTCACCGACGCCCTGAAGCTGACCGGCGGCCTGCGCTACACCGACGACAATCGAGATTATCACGGCAAGCTTCTGATCGGCACGCCCGCCAACGCCGAAGGCCAGGTCTCGGTCGGCGACGAAAAGGTCAGCTGGGACGTCAGCGCCCTCTATGAGGTCAACGACAGCCTGAACCTGTTCGCCCGCGTGGCCAGCGGCTATCGCGGCCCGTCGATCCAGGGCCGCAACCTGCCGGTCCTGACCACGGCCGACTCCGAGACCGTCATGTCCTACGAGGCCGGCTTCAAGTCGCGCCTGTGGAACGGCCGCGCCCGTCTGAACGCCACGGCTTACCTATACAACGTCGAGGACATGCAGTTCACGGCCATCGGCGGCGTCGACAACTCCAACCGCCTGATCAACGCTGACAAGGGTCAGGGCTACGGCGTCGAGATCGACGGCGACGTCTATCTGGGCGCGGGCTTCACCCTGGCCGGCGGCGTGGCCTGGAACCACACCGAGATCAAGGACAAGGACCTGCTGGTCGCCATCTGCGGCAACCACCTGTGCACCATCACTGATCCGATCGTGAAGGTCAGCGCCAGCGATCGCGCCGCCATCGACGGCAACCCCTTCCCCCAGGCGCCGGAGTATTCGGCCAACCTGACCCTGTCCTACGTCCGCCCCATCGGCGACGATCAGGAACTGTTCGCCTCGACCGACTGGGTGATGCAGAAGGACTTCAACCTCTTCCTCTATGAGGCGGTCGAGTTCCGTCAGGACGCCAACTTCGAAGGCGGTCTGCGCGCGGGTTGGCGCGACCTGAACCGCGGCATCGAGGCGGCCGCCTATGTCCGTAACATCACGGACGAGGCCAATGTCATCGGCGCCATCGACTTCAACAACCTGACGGCCTTCGTCAACGAGCCGCGCATGTACGGCGTGGAGCTGTCGAAGCGCTTCTAAGCCTTTTCCGCTGATCGCATCGGAGGGCGGCGACGGGGAGACCTGTCGCCGCCCTCTTGCCATTCCGGTCCAGCTTGGCCCTACTGCCTCCCGGATCGGGGAGGATCTTTCACATGCGGCTGGCCCTGCTGTTCGGATCGCTGACGCTCGCCTTCCTGCTGGCGGTCTGGACCACACAGGTCCCGAAACCTCGCCCCGCCGACGCGCCCGCCGCCGCCTTCTCGGCCGCGCGGGCCATGACCGACATCGAACAGATCGCCCGCGCCCCGCACCCCGTCGGCTCCCCTGAGCACGCACGCGTCCGGGCCTATCTCACAGCCCGCATGACCCAACCGGGCCTGTCATCCCAGGAAC
The DNA here is from genome assembly GCA_022712235.1 of Brevundimonas sp. Classification (GTDB taxonomy): domain Bacteria; phylum Pseudomonadota; class Alphaproteobacteria; order Caulobacterales; family Caulobacteraceae; genus Brevundimonas. Next base: position 8,626 of record JALAGW010000006.1, read on the forward strand.
AGGCCGGACCGCTGTCTCCCGCCTCGATCCAACGCCTGAGAAAGGCCGGCGGCGATCCCGACGCGGCGAACAATCAGGCGATCAACCTGGTCGGCGTCCTGCCCGGCAAGGATCGCAGCCAGCCCGCCGTCATGCTGATGGCCCACTATGACACCGTCGTCGGCTCGCCCGGCGCGGCCGACGACTCGACCGGCATCGGCGCCGTGCTGGAGGCCGTGCGCGCCATCCAGGCGCGCGGCCCGGTCGAGCGCGATCTGGTCGTTCTGTTGACCGACGCCGAGGAATTGAACCTGGACGGCGCCCGCATCTTCTTCGGCGGGCATCCGCTACGCGACCGCATCGGCGTCGTGGTCAATCTGGAGGCGCGCGGCGGCGGGGGTCGCGCCGCCATGTTCGAGACCGGACGCGAGGCCGGCCCCACCGTCGACCTGTTCCGCCGCGCCGCCCTGCGCGCCGATGGCGGCGCCACCGCCACCTCCCTGGCCGTCTTCATGTACGAACAGATGCCCAACGGCACCGACTTCACCATCCCCAAGGATCGCGGCATCGGCGGCCTGAACTTCGCCTTCATCGGCCGTCCGGCCCAGTATCATTCGGCCGACTCCACCCCCGCCAACCTCGACCAGGGCGCCCTGCAGCATCTCGGCTCTCAGGCTCTGGAGGCCGCCGACGCCCTGCTGCGCGCCCCCGCCCTGCCCGCCAAGGGGCCGAACACCGTCTACGCCGACGTCTTCGGCCGCCTGATGCTCAGCCATTCGGCGGCGACCGGCTGGGTGCTTCTGGGCCTGACTGCCCTGCTCGGCGCCTTCGCCGCCTGGCGCGCCCGCCGAACCACGGGTCTGACCGCCGGACAGGTCGGTCGCGGCCTGCTGAACGGTCTGTGGTTCCTGTTCGCCGGACTGGTGCTGGCCCAGGCCGTGCGCCTTCTAGCCGGGCCGACCGCCAGCCGCGCGACATCATCGGAGACCTACTACGTCCTGCTGCGCCGCCTGCCGTGGATGGAAGCGGGCGCCGTCCTGACCATCCTCGCCCTGACCCTGCTGTTCCTGACCGGCGCGCGCCGGTCGCGTCCGCGCGTGATCGCCGGAACCATCGCCGTCCTGACGCTTCTCGTCCTGCTGATCGGCGGCTTCAGCCCGGTCCTGCTCGGCGCAGGCGTCATCGCCGCCGGCCTGTCGCTGTGGCCGGTCAAGGCGCCGACCTCGATCTGGGGCGGCTGGCTGGGCCTGATCGCCCTCGTCTTCCTGCTGGCCTGCGCGGTTCAGGGCGCCGCGCCCGAGGCCGCCCTGCTGTTCGTCTGGCCCGCCCTGCTGGCGGCGACGGCGGCGGCGCTGGCGGCCCTGATC
>JALAGW010000050.1 GCA_022712235.1 Brevundimonas sp.
CCAGGCAGGCAGGTCGGCCAGCGAGGCTTCATAGACCTGGGTCGGGAAGAGGGGGCGCAGGGACATGGCGGGTTCTTAGGCCAAGCGGGCTGCTTCAGAAAGGCAGAGCCGCCTCGCCGCGCAGGATGGCCTCGGCCTCGTGGCTGTGCTTGGCGCCGGTGCGGTCGTGCAGGACCAGCGGCGGCAGCAGCCGCAGCGGGGCCTTGCCGGTCTTGATGGCCTGAACCATCACGCGTTTCGCCGGCTGGTCGGCGTAGGGCTGGATGGGGCGGATGGCCAAGGAGCCGGCCTTGTCGGCCAGCAGGGCCAGCAGGTCGGCCAGGCGGTCGGCGCGGTGGATGATCACGATCCTGCCCCCCTCGCGCACGGCCTTCAGCAGGAAGCCGGTCCAGGCCTTTAAGCCGTCGTCGGCCATCCAGGCGCCCATCTTGCCGGGGGCGGGCGCCCGCAGCGCGCCGGGGTCGTCGAAGAAGGGCGGATTGCTGACGGCCCAATCAAAGGTCGGCAGGTCCAGCGCCCGGAATCCCTGCGCCACATCGCCGCTGAGGATGGCGGTGCGGTCGTTGACGCCGTTCAGCGCGGCGTTTTCACGCGCCAGTCCGGCGGCGGTCAGGTCGCGCTCCAGCCCGGTCAGGGCCACGCCGGCGCGTCGCGCCGCCACCTGCATCAGGACTCCGCCCGCGCCGCAGCCCGCCTCGATCAGGCGCTCGCCCGGCTTGGCGTCCACGGCGGCGGCCAGCAGGGCGGCGTCCATGCCGGCGCGATAGCCCTTCACCGGTTGGCGCAACCGGACGCGACCGCCCAGCAGGGCGGATTCCGCAACTTCTGCGGCGACAGTAAGGGTTGACCCGGCTTGACCCGTCATGACGCCGCCACCATTGTGCGCCGCATCGCGTTCGGGCAAGCGGATGCGTGTGATTTCCGGGCGAATCTCCTCCTTCGCCCCTGTGCTGAAAGAGAATTTCGTGGACGCAGCTCTCGTCGCCGCTCCCCGCCCCAAGGGCGATGTGGACGCTCTTGTTCGTCTGGCGAAGGACGACATGGCGGCGGTTGACGCCCTGATCATCGCCCGGATGCAGTCCGACGTGCCGGTGATCCCCATGCTGGCCGAGCATCTGATCTCGGCGGGCGGCAAGCGCCTGCGCCCGCTGCTGACCGTCGCCGCCGCCCGCGCCATCGGGGCTGAGGGCGACATCGCCGCCGCCACGAAGCTGGCCGCCTCGGTCGAGTTCATCCACACCGCCACCCTGCTGCACGACGACATCGTCGACGGCTCGGAGATGCGGCGCGGCAAGGTGGCGGCTCACCTGATCTGGGGCGCTGCCTCGTCAGTCCTGGTCGGCGACTTCCTGTTCGCGCGCGCCTTTGAACTGATGGTCGAGACGGATTCGCTGCGGGCGCTCGGCATCCTGGCGACGGCGTCGAGCGTCATCGCCGAGGGCGAGGTGCTGCAACTGACGCGCGCCCACGACCTGAACCTGGATCAGGACACCTATCTGCAGATCATCCGCGCCAAGACCGCCGAATTGTTCGCCGCTGCCGCCGAGTCAGGTGCGGTGGGCGCGGGGGCGACCGAGGAACAGGTCAAGGCGCTGCGCGATTACGGCATGGCCCTGGGAATCGCCTTCCAGCTGGCCGACGACGCGCTCGATTATGGCAGCGACACGGCGACGCTGGGCAAGAACGCGGGCGACGACTTCAACGAGGGCAAGGCCACCCTGCCGCTGCTGCTGGCCGTCCAGCGCACCAAGGGCAAGGAAGACCTGTTCTGGGACCGTGTCATCACCAAGGGCGAGCGCACGCCCGAGGACTTCACCCGCGCTCGCGAACTGATTTTGGGCACGGGCGCGGTCGAGGCCACGCTGGACGCCGCCGGCGACTATGCCGATCGCGCCAAGGCGGCCCTGTCGGTCCTGCCGGCCAGCGACTGGCGCTCGGCGCTGGAAGACCTGGCCGACTTCGCGGTCAGCCGCGCGGCCTGATGCTGATCACGGTCGTCATGGCGGGGCTGCTGGCAGGCGTCCCACAGGATGCGCCGCGATTCACCATGACATCGGAGCCGGGCGACGCCTTGAAGGCGGAGTTGTTCCGGCTGGCGCCCGGCGACGCCGACGCTCAGGTCCGCGACCTGCTGGGCGGGGGCGAGGCGGAAGCCTTTAATCTCAAGAAATCCGGAGCCCTGAAGATGGCCTATCGTCGATTGACGGGGCCGGGCGCTGGTCTGGTGCTTTACGCCGGACCTTCCAGTGAGCATCGCGTTGACGCAGCCTGTCTTCTGACGCGCACCGCCGATGGCGACCACGACAACTCGCAGCGGGCGACGGAATGGTGCCTGTCCTTCGTCCTGAAGACGGCGCCGACGTTGAACATTCCGCCGGCGCCGCTCTAGGCGGTTACTTCAGCGAGGCGCAGAACTTCTGGATGCGGCGGCAGCCTTCTTCCAGCACGGCTTCCGAGGTGGCGTAGCTGATGCGGAAATAGGGGCTGAGGCCGAAGGCGGCGCCCTGGACCACGGCCACGCCCTCGGCGTTCAGCAGTTCGGCGGTGAAGACTTCGTCGTCGGTGATGACCACGCCCGCTTCGGTCGTCTTGCCGATCACGCCCTCGATCGAGGGATAGACGTAGAAGGCGCCTTCCGGCGTGGGGCAGCGGATGCCTGTCGCCTGATTCAGCATCGACACGACCAGGTCGCGACGCTTCTCGAAGGCGGCGGAGCGCTCGGCCAGGAAGTCCTGCGGGCCGTTCAGGGCTTCGCCAGCGGCCCACTGGCTGATCGACGAGGGGTTGGACGTCGTCTGGCTGGCCACCTTGCGCATCAGGTCGATCAGCGGCTTGGGGCCGCCCGCATAGCCGATGCGCCAGCCGGTCATGGCATAGGCCTTGGACACGCCGTTGCAGGTCAGGGTGCGGTCATAGAGATCGGGCGCGACCTGGGCGATGGTGACGTAGTCGAAGCCGCCATAGACGAGGTGCTCATACATGTCGTCGGTCAGGATCCAGACCTGCGGGTGCTTGCGCAGGACCACGGCCAGGGCTTCCAGCTCGGCGCGGGTATAGGCGGCGCCGGTCGGGTTGGACGGCGAGTTGAGGATCAGCCACTTGGTCCTGGGTGTGATGGCGGCGTCCAGAACCTCGGGGCGCAGCTTGAAGCCGTCGGCTTCCTCGCCGATCACAGTGACAGGCTCGCCGCCGGCCAGCAGCACCATGTCCGGATAGGAGACCCAGTAGGGGGCCGGCACGATGACTTCGTCGCCAGGGTTCAGCGTGGCCACGAAGGCGTTGAAGATCACCGGCTTGCCGCCCGAGGCGACGTGGATCTGATTGGTTTCGTAGGTCAGGCCGTTTTCGCGCGCGAACTTGGCGACGATAGCGGCCTTGAGCTCGGGCATGCCGTCGGCGTCGGTGTATTTCGTCTCGCCGCGGTGGATGGCCTCGATGGCGGCGGCCTTGATGTTGTCCGGGGTGTCGAAGTCCGGTTCGCCGGCGCCCAGGCCGATGACGTCGCGGCCCTGACGTTTCAGCTCACGCGCCTGAGCGGTCACGGCCAGGGTGGCCGACGGCTTGACGCGGGCGAGGGAGGCGGACTGAAGGCTGGACATGTCTATCCCGTCTGGTGGATGTGGTGAGAGCCGGGGAGGCGAGGCTTGATACGCAACCCGGCGCGGGCGCACAATGTTTGTGCGCCTTGCGGACGATCAAAAGGCGATTTGGGCGAAATTAATGCGGCGGATCGTCGATTTCCTGCTGGATATGGAGGCCCAGCGGTGGCGGACCCTGCTGGTCAGCCTGCTGCTGCTCGGGGGAATCATCGCCCTGTTCGCCTTCGGCAAAAGCCATTTCACGCTGGGCGCGGAAGAGAAGCTGGAAGCCTGGCTTGAGGGCTACCGCGTCGGCCCCTGGGGGCTGGTCGCCGCCATCGTGGTCTTCACCCTCTCGGCCTTTGTCGGCATTCCGCAGTTCATCCTGATCGCCGCCTGCGTCGTGGCCTTCGGGCCGTGGTTCGGATTTCTCTACAGCTGGATCGCCACGGTGGTCTCGGCGGCGGTCACCTATTGGCTGGGGCGCGGGCCCACGGCGCGGGCGCTGGAGCGGTTCGGCGGTGGGGCGGTTGAGCGCTTGCAGCGGTTCGTCGGACGCAACGCCTTTTCCGCCAGCTTCATCATCAGGAACGTGCCCTCGGCCCCCTTCATCGTCGTCAACATGGCCTTTGGCGCGGTGCGGGCCTCCTTCCCCGGTTTCATGGCCGGCTGCGCGCTGGGCGTCCTGCCCAAGACGGCCCTGGTCGCCTTCTTCGGCGGTTCCTTCATGGCGGCGGTGTCGGGCGACGGCGTATGGACCTACTTGATCCTGGCTGGCGTTGCAGTTGTCTGGCTGGGGCTGATGATGGCCGTGCGCGAAGTGGTCAAGCGTCGCGAGGCGGCGCGACTTTCAGACGTGGATTGAACGGGAGACGACGATGCTGAAGCTCTATTATTCCCCTGGCGCCTGCGCCATGGCCTCGCACATCGCCCTGGAAGAGGCGGGCGCCGCTTATGAGTTGCAGAAGGTCGACCTACGGCAGGGGGAGCAGCGCACGCCCGAGTATCTGGCGATCAATCCGGCGGGCGTGACGCCGGCGCTGGCGACCGAGCAGGGCGTCATCACCCAGAACGTCGCCATCCTGGCCTATGTGGCCCAGACTCATCCGCACGCCGGCCTGGCGCCGACCCAGGCCTATGCCTTCGCCCGGATGCAGGCCTTCAACGCCTGGCTGGCCTCGTCCCTGCATCCGGCCATCGGCAAGGTCCTGTTCTCGCGTCCCCCGCTGGAGGGCGCGGCGCGGGATGAGGCGCTGGAGCAGGCGCTGGCCAGGTATGACCTGGCGGAACAGCATCTGCTGGTCGGACCCTGGGCGCTCGGTGCGGATCATTCGGTCACGGACGGATATCTGATGGTCTTCACCCGGTGGGCGCGTCAGGCCGACCTGTTGGACAAGGCCCGCTTCCCCGGCCTGAACGCGCATCTGGATCGGGTGCAATCGCGTCCCGCCGTTCAACGAGCGCTCGCGGCCGAGGGCCTGTCGGCGATCTGACGTCTTCGCCCGCAAGCGGGGCTGGAAAGCTTGAGCGGACGGGCTTTCAAGCCTTGCCGTGACAAGGCTGTGATCGACGAGTCATAGGCGCTTGCAATCGACGCGGCATGAGGGCAAACGGGCCTGTAGTCGGCCAGGCGAGGACGATCAGGATGGTTCGGCGCACATGGGTGCGCGGGGCAGGGGCGTCGCCAAGCGGACGAACAAGACTCACGCCCTAGCAGGCCCGAACAAGCGGTAACCGACGCCCATGCTTTCACCCCTCTTCGGCATGATTTCCAATGACATCGCAATGGATCTGGGGACGGCCAACACCCTGATCTACATGCGCGGCAAGGGCATCGTCCTGAACGAGCCGTCGGTCGTCGCCCTGCGCAACGTCGGCGGCCGCAAGATCGTCCACGCCGTGGGCCTGGAAGCCAAGCAGATGCTGGGCCGCACGCCCGGCCATATGGAAGCCATCCGTCCGATGCGCGACGGTGTCATCGCCGACTTCGAAGTCGCCGAAGAGATGATCAAGCACTTCATCCGCAAGGTTCACAACCGCAAGGGCTTCGTGAACCCCAAGATGATCGTCTGCGTCCCCTCGGGCGCTACGGCCGTCGAACGCCGCGCCATCAATGATTCCTGCCTGAACGCCTCGGCCCGCCGCGTCGGTCTGATCGACGAGCCCATGGCCGCCGCAATCGGCGCCGGCCTGCCGATCCACGAGCCGACCGGCTCGATGGTCGTCGACATCGGCGGCGGCACGACCGAGGTGGCCGTCCTGTCGCTGTCGGGCATCGTCTATTCGCGTTCGGTCCGCGTCGGCGGCGACATGATGGACGACGCCATCATCAGCTACATGCGCCGCAACCATAACCTGCTGATCGGCGAAACGACCGCCGAGCGCATCAAGAAGGACATCGGCACCGCCCGCGTCCCGGCCGACGGCGAAGGCCTGGCGATCGAGGTCAAGGGCCGCGATCTGATGCAGGGCGTGCCGCGCGAAGTGAAGATGAGCGAGCGTCAGGCTGCGGAAGCCCTGGCCGAACCTGTCTCGCAGATCGTCGAGGCCGTGAAGGTCGCGCTGGAAGCCACGCCGCCGGAACTGGCCGCCGACATCGCCGACAAGGGCATCATGCTGACCGGCGGCGGCGCCCTGCTGCGCGGCCTGGATGTCGAGATCCGCGACCACACCGGCCTGCCGGTTCAGGTCGCTGACGATCCCCTGTCCTGCGTCGCCATCGGCTGCGGCAAGGTGCTGGAGCACCCGTCGTGGATGAAGGGCGTCCTCGAGTCCTCGCTCTGAGGCCGATCAGCCTGTCGTAGGGGCCGCGTTCTTCGGGAATCGGTTTTTGCGATAGGCTCTCACCGCCGGCGAGCGAGGCTCGCCGGTCCCGGATCTCTAGGTAGGAAGGCTGGCCGTGGCGTTTCGCGACGGACCGTTCGAGAATCTGAAGGTGCCGCTGGCCTGGACGGCCGCGGTCATGGTCGTCGGCGGCATCGTCGCTGCGATCATGCTTCTGCTCGCCGATCGACCACAGCCGGGCGCGGATGACCTTCAGCCGGCGCAGGCCGCGTTCGACACCGCCGCAGGAACCACGGGCGGCGTCCTCGCCGCGCCGGTGCGCTGGACCGGCGACGCCGTCGATTACGTCAAAGGCTATTTCTTCGCCGTGTCGGAGAAC
>JALAGW010000051.1 GCA_022712235.1 Brevundimonas sp.
AAGCGGTCGTCCTGGGCGATGCGCAGGTAGAGCTTGCCGGCCTTCGGATCGATGAACCATTGATAGGGCTTGGCGTGCCAGTCGTTGGTCTTGCCGATCAGTTCCGGCGCATTGACCAGGAAGAGGCGGGAGTCATCGGGGAAGATAGGCTTCGAGATGGTGTCGTAGCCCCAAGTGTTGTTGTCCCAGGCGGGCTGCTGCATCGTCAGCGTCGCGCCGCTGATCGAGGCCACGGGCGAGAAGCGGTCGGTGAAGAAACCGGTGGCCTCGACCTCCAGCCGCTCGGGGTGACGGATCGCGCCGATGAAGGCCAGGTCGGGGTTGGTGATCTCCATGCCGGTGGCGGTGAAGTTCACGTCCGAGTGGCTGATTTCCAGCCAGGGGCGTTCGGCCAGGGTGTCGTTGACCCAGACCTGCCGGGCGTCGAGGCCCTTGGGAATGTCGGCAACATAGATGCGTCGTTCCGCATCCGAAACCGTGAACCCCGTGACGTCGAAACCGCCCGAGATGACCGGGCGGTCACCGGGCCGGGCCTGCCAGACGACCTTGTGATCGCTCTGGCCGCCATCGGGAGCGGTGAAGACCAGGGGCTGATCCAGACGATAGGCGCCGGCCGCGATCTCGACGGTGACATCCTCGTTGCGGTTGTGGCTGCGGACCAGGGCCTGGGCGCGGGTCAGGGACTTGACCGGGCGCGCGGCGCTGCCGGGATTGCGGTCGTTGCCGTCAGGAGAGACGTGAATCGTCGTCTGCGCGTTCGCCGCCGTCGCCGAGAGCATGATCCCGGCGGATAGAAGGCCCGCCGTGATCATGCCGAAACCTGCACCTTGCCCCATGACGCGTTCCCATAAACATATTATGTATTATGAAATCAGCGTAACTCATGGACCCCCGGTGTCAATGCAGGGCGATGTGAGAAATCAGGCCTGCGCGACGACCTGTCGCTGTTCGCCCAGCCCCTCGATGCCCAGCTCCATCACGTCGCCGGCGTTCAGATAGACGGGCTCGGGCTTCTGGCCCAGGCCGACGCCGGGCGGGGTGCCGGTCGAGATGACGTCGCCGGGCTGCAGGCTCATGAACTGGCTGACGTAGTGGACGATGAAGGCGGGCTTGAAGATCATGGTGGCGGTCGAGCCGTCCTGGAAGGTCTTGCCGTTGACCTTCAGCCACAAGCGCAGGTCAGCCGGGTCGGGTACCTCGTCGCGGGTGACCAGCCAGGTCCCGAGCGGGCCAAAGGTGTCGCAGCCCTTGCCCTTGTCCCAGGTGCCGCCGCGCTCGGTCTGGAAGGCGCGTTCGGATACGTCGTTGATGGTGCAGTAGCCGGCGATGCAGGCCTCGGCCTCTTCTTCCGGGACGTAGGACGCGTCCTTGCCGATGACGATGCCCAGCTCGACCTCCCAGTCCAGCTTGGTCGACCCGCGCGGCTTCAGGACGGTGTCGTTCGGCCCGACGATACAGGAGGTCGCCTTGGAGAAGAGCACGGGCTCATCCGGGATCGGCAGGCCGGATTCCTCGGCGTGGTCGGCGTAATTCAGGCCGATGCACAGGAACTTCCCGACCTTGCCGATACAGGCGCCGTAGCGGACGCCTTCCGGCGCCAGGGGCAGGGCGGTCAGGTCGAGCGCGCGCAGGCGAGCCAGGCTGTCGTCCGACAGGGCGGCGCCGTCCACGTCGGCGATGACGCTGCTGAGGTCGCGAATATGGCCCTCGGCGTCGATCACGCCGGGCTTTTCCTGACCCATGGGGCCAAAGCGGAGAAGTTTCATGTCGTGTTTCCCTGAAGCGGCTCAGTTGACCCAGCCGCCGTCGATCACATTGATCGTGCCGGTGGTGAAGGCGGATTCGTCGGAGGCCAGATAGACGGCCAGGGCCGCCAGCTCGCTCGGACGACCGAAGCGGCCCATGGCCTGACGGGCGGTGAACTCGGCATAGGCCTTGTCGAAGTCGCCGGTGTCGCGCAGCCGTTGCAGCAGGGACGGGGTCTCGACGGTGCCGGGGCAGATGGCGTTGCAGCGGATGCCCTGGGTCACGAAGTCGGCGGCGACTGACTTGGTCAGGCCGATCACGGCGGCCTTGGTGGCGCCATAGGCGAAGCGGTTGGGCACGGCCTTGATGCTGGAACAGACCGACGACATGTTGATGATCGAGCCGCCGCCGTTGGCGATCATCTGCGGCAGGAAGGCCCGGATCATGCGGTATTGCGCCGTGACGTTGAGGCTGTTGGAGAAGTTCCAGGCCTCCTCGTCGCAGTCCAGGATGGTGCCGGCGTGGACATAGCCGGCGCAGTTGTAGAGCACGTCGACCTGGGGGAACTCGGCCGCGATCGCCTTGACCGCCTCGGGATCGGTCACGTCCAGCTGGCGCACGGCGACACCGTCCAGATCGCTCAGGGGGGCGATGTTGATGTCGGCGGCGATCACGGTCGCGCCTTCGCGCAGGAAGGCCTCGACCGTCGCCCGTCCAATCCCTTGCGCCGCCGCCGTCACCAGGGCGGTCTTGCCTGCCAGTCTCATCTCTGCATCCTCAAAACATAAGACGTATTATGTTTTGCTAGGCTCCTGCCGCGCAGGCGTCAAGCCGGGGCTGGGCGCAAAGAAAAACCGCCCCCCGACAGGCGGGAGGCGGCGCACCAGAATGGCAGGGAGAGAGGGTTTTTAGAAGCGCAGGCGAACCCCGGCGGACACGCGACGTCCCGTGGTGCGGAACTCCTTCGTGCGGTCTTCCGAGACCGAATAGAGGAACTCTTCCTCGTCGGTCAGGTTCAGGGCGTCCAGGAAGACGGTGACGTTTTCGGTCACGTCATAGGAGGCGCCGGCGTCGAGTTGGCCATAGGCGTCGAAGTATTCGGGCTCGCTGTTGCGGCCCACGGCGACGGCCACGAACTTGTCGCGCCAGGTGTAGGCCAGGCGGGCCTGGATCGGCCCCTTCTCATAGAAACCGACCAGGCTGTAGGAGTATTTCGACAGGCCTTCCAGCCCATAGGACTGGCCGCCGGCGTTGGAGTATTCGGCGTCGGAGTCGGCGTAGGTGAAGCTGGTCTGCACGCCCAGGCCGTCGAACGGCGCCGGCAGGTTGTCGAACGTCTGGCGATAGCCCAGCTCGATGCCCTTGATGGTCGCGCCTTCGCCGTTGCTCGGCACGGTGACCGAGAAGGAGACCTCGTCGATCTGTTCCCGCGTCGTGGTGGTGCTGACGAAGGAGTCGAGGTTCTTGTAGAAGGCGGCGAAAGACAGCAGCGAGGTGGGGGCGAAATACCACTCCACGCCGGCTTCCATCTGGGTCGCGCGGAAGGGCTTCAGGTCCGGGTTGCCGCGCTTGATCGATTCATTGCCGGGATTGGTCTGGATGCTCTGGCGCGGCGACAGGTCGCTCAGGGTCGGACGGGTCATGACCCGCGAGGCGGCGAAGCGCACGATCAGGTCGTCGGTGACCGACAGACGCGCGTTCAGCGAAGGCAGCACGTCGGTATAGTCGCCGTCGAAGCTGACCGGGATGACGGGCGACAGTTCGATGATGTTCTGGCCCGCGCCGTTGGGCTTGGCGCTGATCACGGTGCGCGAGGCGCCGGACGAGGTGTAGGAGGTGTTCTCGACGCGGACGCCCATGTTGACCGTCAGCGGCATGCCGCCCAGATCGGCGTCGATCTGGCTCATCAGATAGCCGGTCCAGACCTCTTCATCGACGACGGACGAGGCCGAGGGATCATAGACGCTGGGGGCGAAGGCCTTGCCGTCGCGATCCGCCAGACCCTTCACATAGGCCATCAGGGCGTTGGGGTCATAGGTCAGCCAGTCGTGCATGATGTTGCCGCCGCGACCGTCGAAGAAGTTCATGCCGGTCGGGGAGAAGAGGTCCGACGGCAAGGCCTCATTGGAGTCGCAATAGGCGCATTGCTGACCGAACGGCATGGAGGTGCCGTAGATGTCCTTGATGCGGTTCTGATAGCCGATGCCGCCATACAGGGTGACGTTGCCGCCCGGCGTCCATTCGCCGTCGATGCGGTATTCGTCGATGGTGTCCTTGGTCCGGCCGGCGCTGTTCCAGATGTAGTAGTGGGCGGTCAGGCCATTCGGATCGGTGGCGGCGTCGGCCGTCGATCCGGGATAGCCGAAGCCGTATTCATAGATGGGCGAGCCGCCGCGACGGTCCCACCACAGGTCGACGCCCTTGCGGCGAATGGTGGTGAAGCTGGGAGCCTGGTCGCTCTTGCGCTCGGAGGTCGAGGTCGAGACGTCGAAGGACAGTTTCAGGTCGTCGGTGACCTGCCAGTCCGCATTGAAGCCCAACTGGCGCGTTTCCACGTTGCGGGTGTCGTATTGCATGATCTGGTCGACGAAGCCGCCAGCATAGCGCTGATAGACAGCTTCGTTGCCCTCCACGATCTGCTCAACGAGATCGCCGCCGGCGAAGTCGAAGGCCAGGCCGGTCTGACGCTCGGTGATGTCCGCCTTCACATACATGGCGTCGAGCGTCAGGGTCAGGTTCTGCATCGGACGGTATTGGCCCGAGGCGTTCAGGCCCAGCATCTGCTTGCTGCGCTCGAAGAAGAAGGGCGACAGGTTCGACGGCATCGAGACCTTGTCGAACGGCGCCACGTCCGGCCCGATGCGAGCGCCCTGGACGCCGCCACGGCTGTAATAGCTGTCCGTGCTCGAGCGGAAGACGTGCCCGGCGCCGATGGTGAACTCGTCGTTGCGCGTGTCCTGATCGACGTAGGAGGCCGCCAGGGCGAAGCCCAGGGTGCGGTCGTCATTGCGCCACGAAGCGACGGCCGCGGCGTCCTGGCTGTAGTTGTCGGCCAGTTCGGCCCAGGTCGAACCCAGCGAGCCCGCGACGGCGAAGGGCTGGCGCTGATCCAGCGGGCGCAGGGTGCGGACGTTGATGGTCGCGCCGATCGAGGCGCCGTTGATGTTGGCCTGGGGCGACTTGTAGACATCGGCGCCGGAGATGATCTCCGAAGGCAGGACGTCGAACGAGAACTCGCGGCCGTTGTTGTCGGTGGCCAGGGTGCGGCCGTTGACCGTCACCGCGTTGAACTTGGGTCCGAAGCCGCGCACCGTGACGAAGCGGCCTTCGCCGCGGTTGCGGTCGATGGTCACGCCCGGAATGCGCTGCAGGGATTCCGCCACGTTCTGATCGGGCAGCTTGCCCAGGTCCTCGGATGCGATCGAGTCGACCACGCCGACGGCGTTGCGCTTGATGTCGATCGACTGCTGCTGACTGGCGCGGATGCCGGTGACGACGATCTCGTCAACGGTGGTCGCCTCTTGGGCACCGGTGTCATTCGACGGCGCGTCTTGCGCCATGACGATAGCCGGGAGGGCTAGGGCGGACAGCACGCCCATGGCGGTCGCGGCCATCAAACTCGTCTTCGTGGACATCTTGAGATCCTGCTGGGTTCCAACCTTGGCGGCCTGTTTTTCCGGCCTTGTCGAAACCCTACGAACGGCGTTCCCGTATGTCAAATTATCATCATACGTATTATAACATTCAGGCCTAGCGCACCGACCGGATGGGCGCGACGCACAGGGCCGATCCGAAGACGAAGATGACGGCCGCGATGAAGATGACGGCGTAGTTTCCGCCAAACAGGTTCAGCAGAATCGCCGCCATGACCGGGCTGATGATCTGGGGGATGTTGACGGCCGTGGTCAGGACGCCGAGGTCCTTGCCTTCATCGCCCTCGGCGCTCTGCGGCAGGACCTGGGTCATCAAAGCCATGTCGATGGACATGAACATGCCGTAGCCGACGCCGATGATCCCGGCGTAGATCCACATGCCTGTCATCGTCGGCAGGAGCAGGGGCGCGGCCATGGCGCAGCCCATGATCAGGCTGGCGCCGATGACGAAGGGCTTGCGGCGCTGGAAGCGGTCCGACAGGTAGCCCGAGGCCAGCGAGGACACGATCAGGCAGACCAGGGTCAGGATGGCCAGATTGGCGATGGCGACGTTCGATTCGGCGTCGGAAAGACCGATGTAGTCGCGCAGGATGTAGAGCATGTAGGCGGCGACGGCCTGATAGCCCATGTAGATGGTGAAGCGTCCGGCGAAGGCCCAGGCGAAGTCAGGGTGCTCTTTCGGACTGATCCAGAACCCTTTGGCGAAGGCGATCCACGAAAAGGGGCGGCGCGGCTGTTCGGCGCTGGACGGCTCGCGGTTGATGACTACGAAGGCGATGCAGGAGGCGGCGATGGCCAGGGCGAACAGGCTGTAGGCCAGGACCTGGGCTCCGGCCAGGTAGCCGGCGACGACGGTGCCGGCGGTCAGGCCGGCCGTCATGCCCGCGCCGACCACGCCGGACACGACGCCGCGGGTCTCGGGCGGGAAGCGGTCGGCGATCACGGTCGTCATCGCCGGCTGCATCGAATTATAGGCCACCGTGGCCATCACCCAGAAGACCATCAGCGACCAGAAGCTGGTCATCCATGACACGCCGAACAGGCACAGCGAGCCGATCAGCGAAGCAATGGCGATCCATGGGGAACGGCGACCCCAACGCGACCTTGTCCGGTCGGACAGGGCGCCGGCGATCGGCGTCGTCAGGGTCGAGAAGACCGAGGTGATGGCGAACAGCACGGCCAGGTTGTTGGCCTTGTTTCCTGGATTTATCTCCGCGATCTGATTGGGCAGCAGCACGCCCAGCACGCCGCTGTAAAGCGCCATCAGCAGGAAGAAGTTGATCATCAACGACGCTTGCAGGCGTCGGCGACCCTGGCCGTTGACGGGCAGGGCGACGGTCTCGGTGCTCATGCGGACAGGTCCTTGTCGCCGCCGCCGAGGTAGAAGGCGCGGGCGGTCTCGGTGCGAATTTTCTCGCGATCAGACGGGGGGAGGGCGGCGATGGCGGCCTCGAACAGCTCGCGCCAACGGCCATATCCACCGGCCAGATTGACCACGGGCCAGTCGCCGCCGAACATCAGACGGTCCGGCGTGAAACAGTCGAGGGCGTGGTCGAGGTAGGGGCGCACGAGGTCGTCGCGTCTGGCGTCCCAGGCGTCCTGGGCGGTCAGGCCTGACAGCTTGGCGAAGACATTGGGCAGGGCGGCCAGTCGCTTCAGGCTGACGGCCCAGTCGGCGTGATTCAGATCGCCGTCGGCGGCGGCGATGTCCGGCTTGCCCAGATGATCCAGCACGACCCGCGCCTGAGGCGCGCGCTCGAACAGGGCGGTCAGGGTTCGATGCAACTCGGGCAACTGATGGTCGCGGGCGCAGACGTCGATGGTCAGGCCGCGCTCGGCGGTCAGGGCGAGGCCGTCCAGATGAGCGGCGGCGGCAATAAAGCCGGCAGGTTCGTTTTGAACTGACCGTCTTACGCCGCGCACCAGAGGCCGGGCGACGAGCGCGTCGAGGTGAGGCTGGACGCCGGCACCCTGTTCAAGCGGGGCGAAGGCCACGACGGCGAGGATGTCGAGCGCGGGATGGTTCAGTCCGGCCACCCAGTCGGCTTCCTCGAGCGCCTGTTCCGGCGCGCAGTCCGCCTGGACGAAGACTGCCCGGCTCACGCCTGTCGCTTCGGCCTTCCAGTCCTCCGGGCCGTGCCGTCCGGCGATGTCAGGCACGTAGCGGAGCCAGTCGTAGTCGAGGCGCGACGGGTTCCAGAGATGCAGGTGGGCGTCGATCATCCGCCGGCCTTGCCGCCGTTGCCGGGCAGGACGTCCCAGCCCTTGTTCAGCACCGGGGCCAGCACGGCTTCGACGGCCTCCAGAACGTCCGGGTCGATCGGCGCGGTCAGGGCCTCGATATTGCGGGCGAGGTTCGCAGGCTTTGACATGCCGACGACGGTGGAGGCGATGCCGTGTGCAGGGGCGGTTTGAAGTGCGAACTGCAAGGCCACGCGCGACAGGTCCGTGCCGGCTTGGCGGCAGAGACGGGCGGCCTCGGCGGCGGCGGCGTACACGCTGGCGTGGCCGGGGTGCCAGTCGGGCGGGCCCTGATCGGTCAGCAGGCCCATGCCCAGAGGCGAGGCGTTGAAGACGCTGATCCCGGCGGCGTTCAGTCGGCGGGCGCTGTCGGCCAGCCTCTGATCCTGAAGGGTGTAGGTGCAGTAGGCCATGACGGTGTCGACTCCCTGCGACAGGGCGACCTCTTCCAGCAGGCCCAGATCATAGCCGGTGACGCCCACGCGGCCGATGACGCCCTGCGCCTTGAGTTCGCGCATCAGCGGCAAGGTTTCGTCCAGCAGCTGGCGGCGGTCGCCATGCTCGATGTCGTGGCATTGCAGCACGTCGATGGTGTCGACGCCGAGGCGGGCGCGGCTGTCGTCCAGGCTGCGCAGGGTCGTCTCGCGCGAGAAGTCCCAGTCCTTGTCTCCGTAACGGCCCACCTTGGTCATCAGGACGAAGCTGTCGCGCGGTCTTCCCTTCAGGGCCTGACCAAGGGCCGTCTCGGCGCGGGTCAGACCGTAGTAGGGGGCGACGTCGATCAGGTTGATCCCGGCGTCCAGGGCCGCCGCCACCACGGCGTCGGCCTCGGTCTGGGAC
>JALAGW010000052.1 GCA_022712235.1 Brevundimonas sp.
CTACCTCGTGCGCATGTACGAGTCGCCGCTGCCTCGCGAGCTGGCGGTGCCGCGGCCGTTCGCGATCCTCACTCACGTCACCACCTTCGTCATGGCGGTCAGCATCTTCGTGGGCGTGCTCACCACCGGTGCCGGCCCGCACTCGGGCGACGACCGCGTCGTGCGCGACGGCTTCGACGCCTCGCTGCGCTATGGCGGCACCGAACAGGGCGGCGGCGGGAACTGGCGCGCCCAGCTGTCGGGCGGCCGCAGCTGGGACCGTCTGGATGTGGTCGGCAGCCTCGAATACAGCCGGCGCGACGCCATCTTCTGGGGCGACCGCGAGATCAGCCGATCCTACACCCGCTACGCCGAGCCGGGCGCGGTCCCGCCGGCCATGTTCTCGAACCGCAACCCGATCACCCGCGCCTATTACGATCCGCCCGCCGGCCTGTGCGAGGGCCTGGGCTCGCTGCAAGGCGGCACGATCGAGCGCGTCGTGGCGGCCAGCGGCGGCTCCTATTGCGGCAGCGACGCCTATTATGGCGCCCGCACGATCCAGACGCAGAAGGAGTCGGGCAACGCCTATCTGGGCCTGACCTATCACCTGAACGACGATACGGAGGTCTTCGGCGAGTTCCTGTACGGCAAGACCCAGGTCGACAACGTCGTCCGCTCGCTGAGCTGGAACAAGACCTTCTGGAACGACACGGCCGGGCGGCTGGAGACCTGGAACCGGGTGCTGACGCCGGAAGAGACGGGCGGCGCCTTCGGCGTCGGCAACCGCTACGACGAGGAAAACTGGAACGCGGTCCTGGGCGTGCGCGGCCATATCGGCGACTGGCGCTATGAGGCTGCTTTCAACCGCTCGGAATATGTCAGCGACCAGAGCCGGGTGCGGCTGCTGACCGGGATCGACGCCTTCTTCCTGGGCGCCCAGCAGGGGACGCGCGACGTGTCCGGCACGACCCAGCCCGTCTATGCGCCGACCGCCGACCGCCTCTACACGCCGCTGACTCCGGGCGAGTTCGGCACGGTGGCCGACCGCTTCACCGACCACAACACCTCCTGGCTGCAGGACTTCACCCTCTCGGTGGACGGCGACCTGTGGCAGTTGCCGGCCGGGCCCCTGCAAGCCGCCGCCGTGGTCGAGATCGGCGAGCAGGGATACAAGAACGAACCCGACGCGCGCCTGAACAACGGCGTCGCCTGGAACACCAGCGGCTCCCAGCCCTCGGGCGGCGAACGCAAGCGTCAGGCGGCGGGTCTGGAACTGCGCGTGCCGATCCTGGAGCAACTGACCGCCACCGTGGCGGGGCGCTACGACCGTTACGAATACCGGGGCGAGTCGGTGGACAGCCCGACCTACAGCCTGGGTCTGCAGTACCGGCCCATCCCCAGCCTCATGCTGCGCTCCAGCTATTCGACCAGCTTCCGCGCCCCGGACATGAACTACATCTTCGCCACCGAGACGCGCGGCTATTACCCCGGCGTGACGGACTATTATCAGTGCCGTCTGGACCAGCAGGACTATTCCAGCTGCGACATCCAGTACAACATGGACTTCACGCGCGGCGGCAACGCCGAGCTGCAACCCGAGAAGGGCAAGTCCTTCACCGCCGGCCTCGTCTGGACCCCCAGCAAGACCTTCGACGTCCAGTTCGACTACTATGATCTGGAGATCAGCCAGCAGGTGACGTCGCTGAGCGAGGACATCATCCTGCGCACCGAGGCGGACTGCCGCCTGGGCCGCACGCCCAGCGGCGGGACCGTCGATCCCACCTCGGCCCTGTGCCTGAACTACGTCGGGCGGGTGGCGCGCAATCCCGCCGGCGCGGCGATCAATCCGAACCAGGTGACGCGCATCACGGTCAATCCGATCAACGCGGCCAGCGAGACGACGCGCGGCTTCGACGCCACCGTCAACGCCCGCCACGATTTCGACCGCTATGGCCGCCTGAGCGGCAGCCTGACCTACACCAAGGTTCTGGAGCACGAATACCAGCAGTTCGAGGGCGACCCGACCTTCGACTATCTGCGCGACCTGTCGCGTCAGTCGGACTGGCGCGACCGCATGTCGGGCAGCGTCACCTGGGACGTCGGACCCTGGACCACCACCCTCTACGGCGTCCGCTACGGGACCATTCCGACCAATGACTACGCCTCGGAGCGCGACCCCTACGCCGTGTTCAACGCCAGCGTCCGCTATCGCGTCAACGACAAGGCCTCGGTCTCGGTCATCATGAACAACATCGCCGACCGCTATCCCGAAGACCGCACCGGCGGCTGGCCGAACTATTCGATCGGTTGGTACGACATCTACGGCCGTCAGACCTGGGTCCAGCTGGACTACAGCTTCTGATGCCTGGAGGGGGCGGCGACGTCCCCTCCCCTTTTCCCGGCGACCGGTCTAGGCTGATCGGCCTTGCCGCAGGAGACGATGATGAGCCTCGATCCCGAGATCCACGACAACGCCGAGGCCACGCGCTACGAGCTGACCGTCGACGGTCAGACCGCCGTGGTCATCTACAACAAGGTGGCGGGCGGCCTGCTGATCACCGAAACCATCGTGCCGATCCCGCTTGAGGGGCGCGGCATCGCCAGCCGCATGGCCAAGCATGTGCTGACCGACCTGAAGGAGCGCGGCCTGGTCATCCTGCCCACCTGCCCCTTCTTCGCCGGCTATCTGAAGAAGCATCCCGAGTACGCCGAGGTGGTTCACCCCAGCTATCGCATCGCGCTCGGCCTGTAACGGGGCCTCCAAGGTCGCTTCATGGGCGCGCGCCTGCTAGGGCCAGCCCATGAAGTCTTCTGATCTCGACGTCCTGATCGTCGGCGCCGGCGCGGCCGGCATGATGTGCGCCATCGAGGCGGGCAAGCGCGGCCGTCGCGTGCGCGTCATCGACCATGCCCGCGCGCCGGGCGAAAAGATCCGCATCTCGGGCGGCGGCCGCTGCAACTTCACCAATACGAGAACCAGCGGGGCTGAGTTCCTGAGCGAGAACCCGCGCTTCGCCCTGTCGGCGCTGAAGCGGTTCACCCAGCACGACTTCCTGAAAATGGTCGAGCGCCACGGCATCGCCTGGCACGAAAAGACCCTGGGCCAGCTGTTCTGCGACGACAGCGCCAAACAGATCATCCGCATGCTGACGGACGAGATGAAGACGGCAGGCGTCACCCTGTCGCTGGGCCTCGCCGTGAAGGCCATCGCCCGCGACGGCCAGCGCTTCACCGTCGATCTGGACGACGGCACCCGCGTCTCGGCCGCATCCCTGGTGGTGGCCACCGGCGGCAAGTCCATTCCCAAGATGGGCGCGACGGGCTGGGGCTATGAGGTCGCCCGTCAATTCGGCCTGCGCGTGACCGAGACCCGGCCCGCCCTGGTTCCACTGACCTTCGAGCCGGGCCTGCTGGAGCAGCTGAAGCCGCTGGCGGGCGTGGCCGTGGACGCCGTGGTCAAGGCGGTCCCCGCCTCAAGCAGCCCGAAGGGCGATAGGCCCCAGTTCAAAGAGGCGATGCTGTTCACCCACCGGGGCCTGTCCGGGCCGTCGATCCTGCAGATCAGCTCCTACTGGCGCGAGGGCGAAGCCATCACCGTCGACATGGCCCCCGGCGAGGACGTCGCCGCGAGGCTGCTGGCGGCCAAGACCGAGAACGGCAAGCAGGCGGTGCATACGGCGCTGGGCCACGTGATCCCGCGCCGTCTGGCCGAGGTCGTCTGCGCCCGCGAGGGCCTGTCGGGCAAGCTGGCCGAGGTCGGCGACAAGAAGCTGCGGGCCATGGCCGAGACGGTCAACGCCTGGACCGTCAAGCCGGTCGGGTCCGAGGGCTATCGGACCGCCGAGGTGACCCTGGGCGGGGTCGACACCGCCGCCCTGGACCAGCAGACCATGGAGGCGAAGGCCGTGCCCGGCCTCTTCTTCATCGGCGAGGTGGCGGACGTGACCGGCTGGCTGGGCGGCTACAACTTCCAATGGGCCTGGTCTTCGGGCTGGGCAGTGGGCCAGACCTGCTGACCCCTGCGGCGTCTGCGCACGTTGTCGCAGGCTCGGCGCGACCCTAACTCTGTCCTCAGCGGGACGGGCCCCTCTGGCGCGGCGAAAGCGGCGTGATGTCGGACCGCATCATTGAGGACGAGGACCCCATGCCCCTGTTGATGTGCCCCAACGACAACGCCGCCATGCAGACCCTGGATCGCAACGGCGTCCAGTTCGACATGTGCCCGACCTGCCGCGGCGTCTGGCTGGATCGCGGCGAGCTGGAGAAACTGATGGCCAGCGCAACCGAGGAAGGCCGCGCCGCCGCGCCGCAAATCGCCCCCCAGGGCGCGCCGCAACCGACCTATCAGCAGCCGATCCAGCAACCTTGGGGCGGCCAGCCGCAGGGTTATCGCGAGCCGCCGCGCTACAAGGACGACCGGCGCCGCGACGACGACTATCACTACCGCAAGAAGAAGAAGCGGATGGACATCTTCGACATCTTCGACTGAGGGCTCAGGCCGCCAGGCCGGCCGCCTTCATCAGGGGGCGAAGGGCGTTGACCGCCTCGGGCGCCGCGCCCAGGGCGGTTCGCACCTCCGGCGCGCGCAACAGCCTGACCGCCTCCGCCCTGGCGCGATCCGCGACCGGACCGCTGGGTCCGACCTCGGCCGCCGCCAGACGCAACAGAGCCGTCAACCTCTGCGGCGGCGGCGCGGGCGCGCGCGCGATCTGGGCCGTCAGCCTGGCGTCAGCCTCGACCGCCCCGCCGACGACGCCGAGCGCCGTCACTATGGCCTCCTCGTCGCGTTCCGACAGGGCCGCATTGCCCACCGCCCGTTGCAAGGCCGCCAGGGCCAGCAGCTTCTGCCCCGGCGCCTGACCCGAGGCCCGCATCTCGGTCTCAAACCGCAGCGAGGTGACGCAGGCGTCCAGCCAGCGCGCCGCCGAACGCTTGTTGGCCCCGCCGGTGACGTTTTCACACAGTCGCGTCAGGCGCTCGACCTCGCTCAGCACATTGGGACAACCGCGCACATAGGCGGCGACGAAGTCGGCGGTGACCAGGCTCTTGGAGCGCTCGCTGAAGGCGGTCTGCACCTCTTCCAGCGTCAGCAGGCGCCCCGCCGTGGCCGTCAGGGTCATGGCCAGGGCGCGCAGGATGTCGATCTCGCCCTCGGCGTCGCCGGGGCGCAGGCGGCGCTGGCTCTTCAGTTCGCGCACCACCATCCGCGCCAGCGAGGCCGCCAGCAGAGGAAACTCGCCCGCCGCCAGTCGTTCGCCCAGACGCGCCGGGCCGCCTTCGACCGGCGGGATCAGGACCGCCAGCTTCTCATCATGGGCGATCAAAGCCGCGATCTCGCGGGGGGCCACCATCCGCACCACGGCCGCCAGGCTGGCTCCCTGATCCAGAGCCGGTCCGACGATCTGGGCCAGGCTGACGCGTGACCCCAATAGCTCGCAAAGGATCTGCTCGACCGGCACCATGACCAGGGCGCGCGGCGGCCCGTCCGCCGGCGCGCGGTCGCAAAGATCCATCAACCGATCCAGACGCGCCCGCGCGCTGGGCAGGCCCTTCAGCGAACCGGCGACGACCCCGCCCATGATGAAGGCGCGGTCCGCCGCCCCGCTCAGCCGATGCGCCACATCGGCGATCGAACGGTCTTTCAGGTCCGGAAAGAGGTTGCGCCGTCCCGCCTGCAACAGGCGGTCGATCGCCTGCTCCGCCAGCCGCTGATAGTGACGCACCAGGTCATGGACCGGCTGGCTCGCGCTCTGGCTTTCGGGCACGGCGATCTTCTGGATGGCGTGCTGCAGTTCGACGCCCGAGGCCTCCAGCCGCTCGGCCAGATCGGGGCGATGCAGCAGCTCGAAGGCCGTCGCGCCCTGACGATTCAGCCAGTCCTCCAGCACCCGCCCGATCAGGTCGCGGGCGTGGGGCGTGTAGAGATCCTGAACGCCTCGACAACTGGGTCCGCGCTTGTCCTCGCGCACCGGCGCCTTGCGTTTCAGCTCGGGCGCGCCGCGCGTCAGGACGATGACGCTGGCGAACTCCATGGTGTCCGGGTTCAGGGTTTCCTTGGTGACGCGCACGGCGCAGGCCTGGCCGTCGCGCAACAGATCCTCGGCCGTCTCGATCGCCGTCTTGCGGTCCTCGGTCGCCATCGACAGCGACCAGGACGCCGGCGGCGTCTTGCGGATGTAGATTTCGTAGTGAACCGGACCGGCCATGGCGACTTTCGTGCGTATCTGACCGCTATCCTGGCCCTTCAGCCTTTAAGGCGAGGTTTCGCCATTTCCCGGCCAAGGTTGAAAGACAGGCTCTGGCGAACCATCTGCTGTGGCCGTAATGTCACCACCATGGAATAGAACGGTTACGCTTGTCGCGCGTTGAGCCATTGACTCGCGACGGTTGATCGAACGACCGCCGCCGCCCGCTACTCAGGAGAAACCCTTGGCCAACATCACCCTGGTCGACGACGACGAGAACATCGTCGCCTCCGTGTCCCTGGCCCTTGAAAGTCATGGCCACAAGGTCACGGCCTATCACGACGGCGCCTCGGGCCTTGAGGCGTTGGAGACCACGCCCCCGGATCTGGCGATCCTGGACGTGAAGATGCCGCGCATGGACGGCATGGAAGTGCTGCGCCGCCTGCGCCAGACCTCGCAGATTCCGGTCATCATGCTGACGTCCAAGGACGAGGAGATCGACGAGATCCTCGGCTTCAACCTCGGCGCCGACGACTATATCCACAAGCCCTTCAGCCAGCGCCTGCTGATCGAGCGGGTCAAGGCCCTGCTGCGCCGCACCGGCGCCGACGGCGGCGAGGTCGAAACGGCCGCCGAAGCCGCCGGCAAGGCCATCAAGCGCGGCAAGCTGTCGATGGACCCGGCCCGCCACGAAAGCACCTGGGAAGGCCGCCCGGTCAAGCTGACCGTCACCGAGTTCCTGCTGCTTCAGGCCCTGGCCCAGCGCCCCGGTTTCGTGAAGAGCCGCGACAGCCTGATGGACGCCGCCTACGACGATCAGGTCTATGTCGACGACCGCACCATCGACAGCCACGTCAAACGGATGCGAAAGAAGTTCCGGGTGGTCGATCCTGAGTTCGACGCGATCGAGACCCTGTATGGCGTCGGTTACCGCTACCGCGAAAGCTGAGACCGAGGACGCCCGGCCGAGGCGCCGCTTCCGCTTCGGCGGATCGCGCCTCGGCGGCTTCATTCTCGCGCTCAACCTGCTCAGCCTGCTGATCCTGTTCGGCGGGGCCTTGGCCCTGAACGAATGGCAGCGCGGCCTGATCGAGGCGCGCCAGGAATCCCTGTCGGTCCAGGCCAAGCTTCTGGCCAACGTCCTGGGCGAGCTGGGCATCACGCGGGGCGAGCCCTATCCGATGCTGGACCCCGGCGCGGCGGGGCTGTGGCTGCGCGACAACTTCATTCCCGAGGGCCAGCGCGCGCGCCTCTATGATCAGGACGGCCTGATCGTTTCCGACAGCTACGCGGTCACCGACGCCATTCCGGGCGAACCCCTGCCGGCCGCCAACCCCGCCGGCTCCGCGCTGCCGCCCGAAGAGCTCTCGCCCCGCGAGACCGCTCGGGTCAAACGCGCCAACGCCGAGCTGTCGGCCGAGGTCGAGCGGGCCCTGCAGGGCGCGCCCCAGGCCGACATCCGCCGCAACGAGAACGGCGACCGGGTCGTCTCGGTCTCCCTGCCGGTGCGCCACGTCCAGCAGGTCCTGGGCGTCCTGACGCTCGAAGCCGGCGACGTGGACGAGACCCTGGCCGCCCAGCGCCGCGCCCTGACCCCGTTCGCCCTGGTCGCCCTGGCGGTGAACCTGCTGTCGGCCCTGGTGCTGCACATGTTCGTGGCCCGCCCCGTCATGCGCCTGTCGGCGGCGGCGGACCAGGTGCGCCTGCAGCGCGCCCGCGCCATCTCCCTGCCCGACCTGGAAGACCGCAAGGACGAGATCGGCGATCTGGCCCGCGCCCTGGAATCCATGACCAACACCCTGTCGACGCGGATGGACGCCATCGAACGCTTCGCCGCCGACGTCAGCCATGAGATCAAGAACCCCCTGACCTCGATCCGTTCGGCCCTGGAGACCCTGCCCCTGGTCAAGACCGACGAGCAGAGGGCGCGCCTGACCAATCTGCTGCAACAGGACGTGCGCCGCCTCGACCGGCTGATCACCGACATCTCCAACGCCTCGCGTCTGGACGCCGAACTGTCGCGCGACCGCCCGCGCCTGATCGACCTCAACGAACTGCTGGGCGACATCATCGCCGTCTATGAGGGCGGTCAGAAGCCGGGCGAGGCCGGCGTCCGCTTCGCCTCGACGGCCGAGGGCGCAAAGGTTCTGGGCCGCGACATCCCCCTGGGCCAGGTCTTCCGCAACCTGATCGACAACGCCCGCTCCTTCAGCCCCGCCGACGGCGAGGTCCGGGTGCGACTGGAACGCGACGACAGCCGCCCGGACTGGCCCCTGCGCATCCGGGTCGAGGACGACGGCCCCGGCATTCCGCCTGAAAATCTCGAGACCGTGTTCGAGCGCTTCTACACCTCGCGGCCCAAGGGCACGGCCTTCGGCGCCAACTCGGGCCTGGGCCTGTCCATCGTGCGCCAGATCATCGACGCCCACGGCGGCCGCGTTCACGCCGAGAACCGCACCGATGAGACCGGCGCCGTGGTCGGCGCCCGCTTTGAAGTCCTGCTGCCCCTGGCCGGACGCCGCCCATGAGCGCGCCGATGCAACCGATCCACGCCACCGCCGTCGCCTGCCGCACCCCCGCCGGCTGGCGCGGCGTCCTGATCCAGGGACCGTCCGGCGTCGGCAAGAGCGATCTGGCCCTGCGTCTGATCGGTCAGGGCTGGCGACTGGTCGCCGACGACTGGACCCACCTGTGGGCCTCGGACGGCGCCCTTTACGCCGGAGCGCCAGCCGCGATCGCCGGCCGGATCGAGGTGCGCGGCCTGGGCAGCGGCGCCGGCCCGATCCAGCCCCTGGCGCGGATCGTCCTGGCCGTCAGTTGCACGCACGAGGCCGTTGAACGCCTGCCCGAAGCCGAAACCTGGGCCTGGCAGGACGTGGCGATCGCGCGCCTGCGGCTGGACCCTCGGCCCGCCTCCGCCGGGCAGGTCGTCGCAACCGCGCTCGCGGCTCTTTGAACCGGCGCGCGATTGGCCTATGAAGGCCGGCTTGCAGATCAGTCGGGACGCTCCAATGGCGTTCGCTGAAAGCAGAAGCGCGGGGCCTATTGTCTTGGTGAAGCCTTCATGATCGGGCTGGTGATCGTCACCCACGGGGGCCTGGCCTCTGAATTCCTGGCGGCGATGGAGCACGTGGTCGGCCCGCAAAGGGGCGTGGCCGCGATCTGCATCGGCCCCGAAGACGACATGGAGCGGCGCCGCCGCGACATCGTCGACGCGGCCGCCGCCGTGCACGCCGGCGACGGGGTCATCCTGTTGCCCGACATGTTCGGCGGCACGCCGTCCAACCTGGCCATCTCGGTCATGGAGCAGACCCACGCCGAGGTCATCGCCGGCCTGAACCTGCCCATGCTGATCAAGCTGGCGAGCGTGCGCACCCGCGAGAGCCTCGAGACCTGCGTCGCCCACGCACAGGACGCCGGGCGCAAATACATCTCGGTCGCATCCTGGGTTCTGGCGGGCGAGAAATGACCGACACTCCCGTTCAGGCCACGGTCAACATCTGCAACCAGCGCGGCCTGCACGCCCGCGCTTCGGCCAAGTTCGTCAAGCTGGCCTCCAGCTTCGAGTCCGAGATTCGTGTCACTCGCGACGGAGTCACCGTGGACGCCCGCTCGATCATGGGCCTGCTGATGCTGGGCGCCGGACTCGGCGGCGGCGGGGACATCGAGGCCGAGGGCCCGGACGCCGCCGACGCCATCGAAGCCCTCAGTGATCTGGTCGCCCGCAAGTTCGACGAAGACCAGTAGAGCCTTCGTCGATCCGCAACAGCTGCTTGCCCTGGCTGGCGCTGTTGAACAGACGCAGGGAGGTTTCGGGGATGGCCTCGAGGGGACTCAACGCCCGGCTTGACCCGGTCGAGGCGCCGCCTGAAGCTGAGCCAAAGCCAGTATGAGGGAATATGATGAGCCAGCGGGTCACAGTGATCACGGGCGCCTCGGGCGTGCTGGGCCAGGCCCTGGCGGACGCGGCCCTGGCGCGCGGCGACGCCGTCGCGGCCGTCGATTTCAGCCCTGTCGCTCGTGAGGACGGCGACGACTGGCTGGGGCTGGGCGGCGTCGATCTGACCGATCCCGCCGCCGCCCAGGCCGCCATGGACGCCGCCGCCCAACGCTTCGGCCGCATCGACCACCTGCTCAACGCCGTCGGCGGCTTCGTCTGGCAAACGACCGACGGCCCGCTGGAAGGTTGGGACCGGATGGGCCGGATGAACCTGACGACCGTGCTGAACGCCTGTCGCGCCGCCCTGCCCTATCTGTTGCAATCCCCCGCCGGGCGCATCGTCAACGTCGGCGCCCTAGGCGCGCTTGCGGCCGGCGCCGGCATGGGCGCCTACGCCGCCTCGAAAGCCGGCGTGCACAGACTGACGGAAGCCCTGGCCGAGGAAACCAGGGCGTCGTCCCTGACCGTCAACGCCGTCCTGCCCTCCGTCATCGACACGCCGGCCAATCGCGCAGACATGGCCGACGCCGATTTCTCGCGTTGGGTTCAGCCTTCGGAACTGGCGACGGTCATGCTCTTCCTCGCCAGCGACGCCGCCTCGGCCATCACGGGCGCGCTTCTGCCGGTAAAGGGCCGAACCTGAAACGCAGCCGGCGCGGTTCCGACGACGGAAAGCCCCGCAGCTCGAGTCTGCGGGTCTTTGAGAGGCTGGGGTTCGGACGCAGGATTTGGGCGAGAACTCGCACCACTCATGTTCTTCACCGCATGAACTTCAGCCAAGCAAACTCCGAACAGAGGTCCCCGGCGTTGAATTCAGCGCCGCTTCAACATTCAGAGTATGGATTTTATCTATATACATATTTCATTTTTCAATGAGGCCTCCATTTCCTAACCTGGCCGCTCATCGCCATTCATGAGGTTTCCTTGTCCGATCTTGCAGGTTTGAGCCGTCGGTCTCTGGTGGGCGTCGCCGGTTTCGCCGCGACCGTCGTGGCCGGAGGCAGTCGCGCCATGGCCCGGACCACAACAGCAGGCGTTCAGAGCAATCCAGGCGCCGTCCCGGCCCATTTCATCCTGACCGACGTCACGCTCGAGGACGGCTTCGTTCGCGACGGAGGCGAGATCATCGGCACGCGGACCGGCCGATATGATCTCGAGATCAAGGACGGGCGCATCCTGTCCGTGACGCCCGCGACCGCCGCCCCTTCCGCCCTGCCCCGCCTGTCGGCCGAGGGGCGTCTGGCCTTGCCGACGTTCCGGGACATGCATATCCATTTGGACAAGACCTTCTACGGCGGGCCGTGGCAGGCGCCGCGCCCGCGCAAGGGCAAGACGATCATGGACATGATCGCCCTGGAACGGACCCTTCTGCCTGACCTCCTGCCCGTCTCGCGCGAGCGGGCCGAGGGGATGATCGACCTGCTGCTGAAGCACGGCACGACCACCGCGCGCAGCCACTGCAACATCGACCCCGTCAGCGGTCTGAGGAGCCTGGAGCATCTCAACCAGGCGCTGGAAAACTATCGGGGCCGATTCAGCTGCGAGATCGTCGCCTTCCCGCAGCATGGCCTGCTGCTCTCGGAGGTCGAGCCCCTGATGCGCGAATCCATGGGCATGGGCGTCGCCTTCGTCGGCGGCCTGGACCCGACCAATGTGGACGGCCGGATGGAGGCCTCGCTGGACGCCATGTTCGGCATCGCCGTCGACCACGACAAGGGCGTCGACATCCACCTGCACGAAAGCGGTCCGTCCGGCGCAGCGGCCATCCGCTACATGCTCGACACGGTGGAGCGCACGCCGTCGCTCAAGGGGCGGCTGACCCTCAGCCACGCCTTCGCCCTGGCCAATCTGTCGCCCGCCGACCTGGATGCGACAGCCGAGCGCATGGCCGCCTCGGGCGTGACGGTGGCCTCGACCATACCGATCGGCCGTTCCATGATGCCCCTGGCGCGCCTGCGCGAGAAGGGCGTGCGCCTGATGTCCGGAACCGACAGCGTCATCGACATGTGGTCGCCCTTCGGTTCCGGCGACATGCTGGACAAGGCCAACCTTCACGCCCAGCTCTATAGTGGGAGCGACGAGTTCGGTCTGTCGCGCGCCTTGGCTATCGCGACCGGGGACGTCCTGCCCCTGAACGACGCGGGCGAAAGAGCCTGGCCCAAGCCCGGCGACGCCGCCGACCTGGTCCTGGCGGACGCCAGTTGTTCGGCCGAGGCGGTGGCCCGCAAGTCGGAACGCTCGGCGGTCTTCCATAAGGGACGCCTGGTGTTCGGCGCCCTGACCTGACGGCCGAGTCTCAGCCGTTCAGGAACGGCATGCGGTCAGGGTCATGATCGGGGGCCTCCATCATGACCCTGGCCTTCATCCGCTTCGGCAAACGCCGCGGCGGGCGGCCTGCTGGCCGCCGCCGGTCTCGGCCGGGTGTTCCTTGCCGCACGACGCCCCTGAGCGACCCTGTTTCAGGCGAACCTGGCGGTCAGCGCAGCCTGCATCAGACCGACCAGCTCGGAAGCCGGTCCATCGCCTTCCCAGGCATGGAGGGAAACCGCGATGGCGGCCTCCGTCCCCAGGTGCGGATAGGGGCGCAGCCTGTGTTTCCGGGCCGTTGCAACCGGCAGAAGCGACACCCCCAGACCGGCTTCCACAGCCACCAGGACATTGCTGAGGCTGCTGCCCGAACAGGCGACGTACCAACGACGCTGCTCCCGTTCGATCCGCTCGAACATCACGTCCCGATAGAGGCCGCCCGGAGGAAAGGTCACCAGCGGAATCGGATTGGGCCACTCGGAGGGCGCGTCCATGCTTTCATACCAGGCCATCGGCTCCCAGAAGGACGCGCGGCAATCGGCCCCCGGGTCATAGTCCTTGACCACCGCGATGTCGAAATCGCCGGCGCGATAACGTCGGCTCAGGTCTCGACTCAGTCCGCTGACCACGTCCAGACGGATGCCGGGATGCCCGGCCGCGAAGGCGCCGAACACCGCCGCCATCGCCGGGTTCATGATGTCCTCGGGCACGCCGATGCGAAGAGAGGCGACCCCCGCCGTGTCGCCCAAGGCGGCCTGGGCCTCCTGCTGTAGCGCCAACAATCGGCGCGCATAGCCGAGCAGGCGCTCCCCGACAGTCGTGGGCTGAACGGGGCGCGCCGATCGTTCAATCAGGATCGCGCCTGTCGCCTCTTCCAGACGCGCCAACTGCTGACTGACCGTCGACTGGGTCGAGTTCAGCCGCTCCGCCGCGAGCGTGAAGCTGCCGGCGTCGACGACGGCGATGAAGGAACGCAGCAGACGAGGATCGAACATCAAGCGCTGTTCCTTCTGGCAGGGCCGGCGGCGTCGCTTCAGGCTGAGACGGGAGGAGCGAATCCTCCCCGCCGTCAACCGCGGCGGCCTCTTTCAAGCCGGACAATCAATGACAAAAGCTACGCCTGTTCGGACGATCCGGTCAGGCCGACCTCCACCTTGTCGGAGTTCAAATATGTGCGAGCTCGGTTGACCCATCGCGTCACCAGTTCATGCGGAGGCCCAAAGCCGCTTCGGTAGCCGTCTGGCGGCTTCGGCCGCCGTCAACCGTCCAGCGGTGGCCGGCCTGACCCTGAGTTTCCGGGCGCTGTCGGCGTCGATCGCGACGTCGGCCGCGTTTCGCGTCAGGCCGATCCGGAGACTGCCCTGCGTCAGGGTCGCGTCGGCCGTTTGGCCGGGATCGGCGAGCAGATCGCCCGTCCATTGCAAAGCGGTCAGGCTGACGCTGATCGCCGGTCCAGCTGCTGTTGCTCCGCTTCTAGGCGAAGGCCGATGCGTCGACGACGATGTCGCCGCCAGTCGCGCCGGCGCCGACCTGCACCAGCGGGGACCGGCCATTGACGACAGGCTGAGCGTTTCTTCCGCGACCCGGCGAAACCAAAGCCGGAAATCGAAACCGGCGTCTCCATGGTCGCTGGCCCTTCTTGGTGAACACAAATCCCGTTACGTCACCCGAATATTCGACTGGCGGCACGCCACAACCGCACCCGGCCGCGACATCTGGCAGGGAAGTCGACCTGCGGGTCCACGGCGACCTGGCCGTCCTGCTGGGCTGGGGCGGCCCCCGGACAGCAGAAAGCCCCGGAGCATTGAGCTACGGGGCTTTGAGGGTTTGGGTGCGGGAGCAGGATTTGAACCTGCGACCTTCAGGTTATGAGCCTGACGAGCTACCGGGCTGCTCCATCCCGCGGCAA
>JALAGW010000053.1 GCA_022712235.1 Brevundimonas sp.
CCGGGGCCGGCGCCGTCACCCGCGACGCCGCCAACGGCCGCCTGATGTTCTGGGAGCCCGCCAACCCCGAGCACGGCTCCATCGGCATCGCCATCGCCGTCGATCCGGCCCTGGTCGAGGGCTTCGCCGAGGACGCCGACAACTACCTGATCCTGGTCCGCGTCACGCCCGGCCGGCCCTTCACCTACTACATGGGCTCCGCCTGGGACGGCGGCCTGGACTTCAAGACCCGCGAGGCCTGGGAAAGCTTCGCCGCTGGCCAGACCTTCCGATTCTAGCCGCCGCCCGCGCCCGAAGCTCCGATTTCGGGCGCGGGAAGGCCCTCGCGACCCGAGCTAACAACGAAATGCGATTTCGTGCGTTGGGCATCCGGGCGAGGAGGCTTTCATGGCGACCCCATTCACCCGTCTGGCCGCCGCAGGACTTGTCGCGGCCTGCGCTTTGACCTGTTCAGCGCCGACCGCCTGGGCAGAGCAGACGCAGGATCATGCACGCCCCGTCCTGTTCATCGCCGGAGCCTCCCTCATCGACCCCGCCGCCGGTTCGGCGTCACCGCCGCAGGACATCCTGATCCTGAAGGGAAGGATAGCGGCCATCACCCCCACAGGCGCCGTCCAACCACCTGAGGGCGCGACGCGCATCGACGCCTCGGGGCGATTCGCCATGGCCGGGCTGATCGATGTTCACGCCCACCTTGGCGAAGGCGGCGCCCTGCCGGGCGATGAGACCACCCGCGCCCGCGCCTTGCGGCAATTCCTGCGCTACGGCGTCACCAGCCTCTTCATTCCCGGCGCGACCGGGGCCAACGACGCCGAATTTGCACCCCTGCGGGAGCAGTGCCGGACCGTCGCGGGTCTATGCCCCGACCTCTACGGGGCGGGCTCCCTCATCACCGCACCAGGCAGTCACCCGATCTCGACCATCTTCAACATGCCGGAGAACACCCCCGCCGCCGTGCTGGAGGCCCTGGGCGTCACCATGCTGCCCCCCGACGCCGACATCGATCAGTTGATGGACGCCAAGAAGGCGGCGGGCGTGGACGCCGTCAAGATCGTCATCGAGGACGGCCCGCCGCCCTGGTATCCCAAGCCCCGCCTTAGCGACGCGCAGATCCGCCGGCTTGTCTCCGCCGCCCACGCCCGGTCGCTGCGGGTCTTCGCCCATATCAGCACCTCGGACCATGTCCGCATCGCCCTCGACGCCGGGGTCGACGGCGTCATGCATGGGCCTACCGATCGGCTGCCGGACGATCTGGTGCGGCGCATGGCCGAACAGAAGATGACCCTGGTGACGACCTTCGCCCTCTACGACGGCATCCTCACCTGGGCGCGGGGGCAACGCGAGACGGACCCCTACGCCCTGGCCGGCGTGGAGCCCTCTGCGGTCGAAAGTCTGACGGCTCCGCCCTTCCTCGCCGCCGCGGCCGAGGACGAGACGACGGCCCTCGGCTACCTGGCCAAGGCCTCGGACAATCTGCGGCGGGCGGTGGCGGCGGGCGTTCCCATCGCCCTGGGCACGGATGTCGGCAACCCCTTCGTCTTCCCCGGCTATGCCGCGCACGAAGAACTATCCTGGATGGTGCGCGCGGGCCTCAGCCCCGCTCAGGCCTTGCAGGCCGCCACCCTCGGCGGCGGCACCTTCCTGGACCGCCAGGATCAGGTCGGCCGTCTGGCGCCGGGCTACCGCGCGGACATCCTGCTGCTGGCCGACAACCCCCTGCTGGCGATCGAGAACAGCCGCCGCATCGTCGCCGTCATCGCCAACGGCGCGCGCGTGGAAGGCGTGGTGTCGACTGCGCCCTGACCCGTGCGCCCAGCGCTCGCCCTGGCATCTGACCATGTCGCCTGAATCTCCGAAGACCGTGCAGCGGCTTCAGATAGACATAAATGGCGACCCCGGAGGGACTCCAACCCCCGACCTCGGCTTTAGGAAAGCCTTGCTCTATGCAGCTGAGCTACGGGGCCGTTGCCTCGTCCCTAGCGGCTCGCGGCGATCAGGGAAAGACGTCGCTGCCTACTTATCCACCCGGCAAGAAACTCCTAGCGATTAATCCTCGTTAAGCTACAATATCTTGTAGGGAACAAATCCTGAATCGGGCCGTGTCGCCGATTCGGTCATGATTCGTTTCGCGCTCGTTCCATGCGCCGGAAAGCTTCTGTTCATTCTTGGCGCCGCCGCGCGGTTTCGCTTGAGAAACGCCCGCCCCTTCTCCACCTTGAACCCGACATGAGTGATCGTTCCGCAGGTCTGGCCCCATCGCGCGTCACGGCGATCCTGGGGCCCACCAACACCGGCAAGACCCATCTGGCGGTCGAGCGGATGCTGGGTCACGCCTCGGGCATGATCGGCCTGCCGCTGCGCCTGCTGGCGCGCGAAATCTATGAGCGGATCGTCAAACAGCGCGGCGCGGCCTCTGTCGCCCTGATCACCGGCGAGGAAAAGATCGTCCCGCCGCGCCCGGCCTATTTCGTCTGCACGGTCGAGGCCATGCCGCTGGAGCGTCAGGTCGAGTTTCTGGCCGTGGATGAAATCCAGCTGGTCGCCGACCCGGAACGCGGCCACGTCTTCACCCAGCGCCTGCTGCACGCGCGCGGCCGGTTCGAAACCATGTTCCTGGGGGCCGGGACCATGGCCCCGCTGATCCGCACCCTGGTTCCCGACGCCGAGATCATCACCCGCGAGCGCCTGTCCACCCTGTCCTACGCCGGGTCCAAGAAGCTGACCCGCCTGCCCCGACGCAGCGCCGTCGTCGCCTTCTCGACCGAGCAGGTCTACGCCATCGCCGAACTGCTGCGCCGTCAAAGAGGCGGCGCCGCCGTGGTCATGGGCTCGCTCAGCCCTCGAACCCGCAACGCCCAGGTGGAGCTGTTCCAGTCAGGCGAGGTGGACTTCCTGGTCGCCACCGACGCCATCGGCATGGGCCTGAACATGGACGTGGACCATGTCGCCTTCGCCGGCCTGAGGAAGTTCGACGGCCGCCGCACTCGCTGGCTGCACGCCCCCGAGATCGGCCAGATCGCCGGACGCGCCGGGCGCCACCTGCGCGACGGCACCTTCGGCGTCACAGGCGAGGCTGATGAGCTGGACGAGGACATCCTCGAACAGGTGGTCAGCCACCGTTTCGATCCGGTCGAGGCCGCCGAGTGGCGCCACGGACGGCTGGACTTTGACACCCTGCCCGACCTGCTGCGCTCCCTGACCGTCTCGCCCGAACGTTTCGGCCTGCGGCTGACGGCCCAGGCCCTGGACGAGACCCTGCTCCGGCGCTTCGCGGCCGATGACGACATCAAGAAGATCGCCCGTTCACGCGGCGCCCTGATGCGTCTGTGGGAGACCTGCCAGCTGCCAGACTTCCAGAAGACCACGCTGGACGAGCACGCCCGCCTGTCCAAGGAGATCTTCACCGCCCTGACCAGCCATGGCCCTCACGGGAGGGGCGGCCGCCTGACCGAGGACTGGATCGCCCCGCGCTTCAATGATCTGGACCGCGACGACGGCCAGATCGACCAGCTGTCGGCGCGTCTGGCCGGGGTGCGGACCCTGGCCTATATCGCCAACCGCCCCGACTGGATGGATCAAGCCCAGGGCTGGCGCGACAGGACCAAGGCGCTGGAGGAGCGCCTGTCCGACGTCCTGCACGAACGGCTGACCGCCCGCTTCGTCGATCGGCGCACCACCGCCCTGATGCGGGCGCTGAACGTGCGCTCCGACACCATCGCGGGCGTGGGCGACGACGGCGAGGTGACGGTCGAGGGCGAGGTGGTCGGCCATCTGGAGGGGGTCCACTTCACCCCGGACGCCGGCGGCTCGGCCCTGGCCGACCGGGCGCTGCGTCAAGCCGCGACCCGCGCCGTCGGGCCTGAGATCGCCCGGCGCCTCGGCAAGCTGGCCGCCGAGGCGGACGAAGCCTTCAGCCTCATTCCCAATCCGCGTTCAGGCGGCGGCGACGTCCTGTGGCAGGGCGCCTTGACGGCCCGGATCGTCAACGACGACCCCTTCGCGCCGCGCGTACGGCTGCTGGGCGACCTCGGCCCGGTCCCGGCGCGCGAGCGGGCGCAGCGTCGCATCGAGGCCTGGCTGGCGTCCGAGGCGGGCCGCGCCCTGCGTGAACTGCGCCGCCTGCGTCAGGCGGTCGACAGCGGCGCCCTGACCGGACTGCCGCGCGGCCTGGCCTTCCGTCTGATCGAGGCGGGCGGCGTCATTCCCCGCGCCGAGGTCGAACGCGATCTGGCGGCGCTGAGCCAGCACGAACGGCGCACGATCAAGACCTTCGCCATCCGCATCGGCGCCAACTCGGTCTGGCTTCCCGGAGCGCTCAAGCCCCGCGCCCGCCTGCTGGCCCAGGCCTTTGTGACCGAGCCCTTCCGTCCCGCTGGCGAAACCCTCCTGCCC
>JALAGW010000054.1 GCA_022712235.1 Brevundimonas sp.
GAAGACCTGCTGGCCCAGCTGGAACGGCTGAAGGCGCGGCTGCGCGACGAGGGCCTGTTCGAGCCGTCGCGCAAGAAGCCCCTGCCGACCTTCCCCGCGACCATCGGCGTCATCACCAGCCCGACCGGGGCGGTGATCCGCGACATCCTGCACCGCATCGCCGAGCGCTGGCCGTGCCGCGTCATCGTCTGGCCTGTGGTGGTTCAGGGCGACGCCGCCTGCGGCCAGGTGTCGAACGCCATTCGCGGCTTTGACGCCATGCGACCGGACGGGCCGATTCCGCGTCCCGACCTGCTGATCGTGGCGCGTGGCGGCGGCTCGGTCGAGGACCTGTGGTGCTTCAACGACGAAGGCTTGGCCCGCACCGTGGCCGAGGCCCGCATCCCCATCATCTCGGCCGTGGGGCACGAGACCGACACCACCCTGATCGACTTCGTCTCCGACCGCCGGGCGCCGACCCCGACCGGGGCGGCCGAGATCGCTACCCCCGTTCTGGCCGACCTGCGCTGGGCGCTGAGCGATCTGGAGGCGCGCCTGTCGCGGGCGGGCTCACGCCTGCTGGAGGACCGCCGCACCCGTCTGCGCGCCGCCGCGCGCGGCCTGCCGGCCCGCCCCGAAGACCTGCTGGCCCTGCCGCAGCAACGCCTCGACCACGCCGCCAGCCGTCTGGGCTCAGGCCTGCATCGCAACGTCGCCGTACATGAGCGCCAGTTGGCCATCGTCGGCGGACGGCTGTCGAAGGGCCTGCTGGACCGCGCCATCGAACGGCGCGGCGACCGACTGGCCGCCTATGCCGACCGTTTCGGTCCGGCGATGAAGCGACACCTGGACCGCGACGAGACCCGGCTGGCCGCCCTGTCGCGAGCGCTGGCCACGCTGGACCCCAAGCGGCCCAAGCCCGGCTTCGCCCGTATCGAGGATGCGTCCGGCGCCATGATCGCCTCGGCCGCCGCCCTGTCGCCGGGACAGGCGGTGCGCATCGTCTTCGGCGACGGCGGGCGGGGCGCGACGATTGATGGCGAGGGCGCCGCGTCGCGTGCAGCGCCGGTCACGCCGCCCGCACCCAAACCCGCGCCCCGCCCCAAGGCTCCGCCCGCGGGTCAGGGCGACCTGTTCTAGCCTTTCCTCCCCACTTTGTAGGGAGGGGGACCGCGTAGCGGTGGAGGGGCTCGGCCGCCCTTGGCATTAAGCGGCCCCTCCGTCTCGTCCGCTTCGCGGCCGCGCCACCTCCCCATTTCATGGGGAGGAGAAGCCTGTTCCGCCGACAAGGTTGCGACCCCGTTCGCGATGTCCGAGGTTCTCGTTCTGCGAGAGGAGACATCATGGACATCAGACCCGGCAAGAACATCGCCATCAAGGTTCCGCTCTACAGATGGGCGGAGACGGTCGCCTACTACCGCGACAAGGTCGGCCTCAAGGTGGCCAAGGAACTGCGGAACAGCACCGGCTTTGTCTTTGGCGACATGACGCTGTGGGTGGATCGCGTCGAAAAGCAGAGCCAGGTGGACATATGGCTGGAATTGTTCACCGACGACCCGGACCGCGCGCTGGAACACCTGGAAAGCCCGCGACGCGATGAACTGGAGCCCCTCGACGAGGTGAACGGGCTCTGGACTTCGGACCCGGCGGGCGTGGTTCTTCTGCTCAGGAACGAGTGACGAAAGCCGCCTAACGTCCAGCCGCCAGCAGCCCCTTCACCGCCTCCACGTCCAGAGCCTCGACCGTCACCGGTTGGCCGTCGATCACCGAGGTCGTGGTCTCGGCCTTGAGCAGGGAGTTGAGGATGGCCTCCTCGGTGGCCTCGGCGACGGCGACGAACAGGGGCGACATCCGGTCGTTGGGCCAGTCGGCCACCCTGGTCTCGCCAGCCCGTCGCTCAGGCGTCCGGCGCACGCCCTCGGCCGTCGAAAAGGCGATGGCGTAGTCGCCCGATCCGTTGGAGAAGGCCGCCCCCGTCCGCGCCAGGCCGGCGAAGGCGCGGTCGGCCAGCCGCTCCAGATTGCGGTCAGACAGGGGGGCGTCGGTGGCGATCACGATCATGATGGAGCCGTCGGCGCGCTCGGCCTCGACCTCCCGACGCAGATAGTAGCGACCCAGAGGCACGCCGACGGGCGTCCCGTCCATGCTCAGCACGCCGCCGAAGTTGGACTGCACCAGCACGCCCACGGTGAAGCCGCCCAGGCTGGCGGGCAGCCGGCGCGAACTGGAGCCGATCCCGCCCTTGAAGCCGAAGGCGATGATCCCTGTGCCAGCGCCGACCGCCCCCTGTTCGACCGGGCCGGGCGTCGCCGTCTCGATCGCCCGCACCACGTCGGCGGCGGTGACCGCCCGCGCGCGGATGTCGTTCAGCCCGCCGTCATTGGTCTCGCCCACCACGGCGTTGACCGAGCGGATGTCCTCGTGCCCCGGCTGTTTCAACGTCCAGTCCAGAACCCCGTCGATGCCGCGCGCCACCGACAGGGTGTTGGTCAGGACAATGGGCGTCTCGATCTCGCCCAGTTCGCGGATCTGGGTCGCCCCGGCCAGCTTGCCGAAGCCGTTGGCCACCGACAGGCCCGCCGGAACCTTGTCGCGGAACAGGTCCCCGCCGTGCGGCAGGATGGCGGTGACGCCCGTGCGGATTCTGTCGCCCGACCGCAGCGTCACCTGCCCCACCGTCACGCCCGCCACGTCGGTGATGGCGTTCAAGGGTCCCGGCGACAGGACGCCGGGCGCCCGGCCCACGTCGCGAATCGTCGGCCGCGCCTCGCCCGATTGCGCGACGACCGGCGAGGTCGCCAACGCAGTCGCCAGGGCGAAGGCGGACAGTGCAAGGCGTGGGCGGGTCATCGGCGGCTCCTGTCATCGACTTGTTTTCAAATGACAGCGATTCGCCCCTCGTCTCGCGTCGCAAGCCATGCCAATCATGGCTTCATGTCGACGCCTGCTCCGCTTCCCGTTTCTCCGTCCGCCGCCACGCTGCATTACGGCGACGGCGAGTTCGCCGTCCTGCGCCCCGGCGCCTATGTGACCTGCGCGGTCAGCGGCGTGCCCATCCCGTTGGCGGCCCTGCGGTACTGGTCGGTGGAGCGGCAGGAGGCCTACGCCAGCCCTCTGGAATTCATGACCGCGGCGCGCGACGCCTAGGCGCCTCCGCGCCGCCCCGCTCCGCATCATCCGGCCACCCGCTCGCGTCATTTCACCATGCCCGCCCTGCAATCGCTCGACATCCTGCTCGCCGACGACAACCCCAACATGCGCGCCATCGTCTCCGCCATGTTGAAGTCCGTGGGCGTGGGCAGCGTGCGCGAGGTCGACGACGGCGCCGCCGCCCTGGCGGCGCTGAAGACGCGCCCGGCCGACATGGCCATCGTGGACTTCCGCATGTCGCCGGTGGACGGCGTGACCTTCACCCGAATGATCCGCAAGGGCGAGGACAGCCCCAACCCCTATCTGCCGATCATCATGATGACGGGGCATTCCGAGAAACGGCGCGTGACCGAGGCGCGCGACGCAGGCGTGACCGAGTTCGTGACCAAGCCGGTCAACGCCCCGGCGCTGCTGGCGCGGATCGAGGCGGTCATCATGCGGCCCCGCGCCTTCATCCGGGGCGGCGACTATTTCGGTCCCGAGCGTCGCCGCACCCAGCGCGACGACTATGCCGGGCCGTTCCGCCGGGCCGACGACGCCGTGATCGACTAACTAGGTCTCGGCCGCCTTCAGCGCCTCATAGACCTTGGGCGGCCAGCGTTTGTGGACCCAGAACCAGTCCACGGGATGTTCGCGCACCCGATCCTCGACGAAGCGGTTGACCGCCTGGACCCCGGCCACGACGTCGGCGGCCTTGTCGCCGGTATCGCGCACCTCGATGGGTTCATGGGCCGTGACGCGGAAGCGCACGCCGGGCAGGCGCGTCACCGATAGAGGCTGGATCACCGTGCCGAACTTCAACGCCATACGGGCGGCGCCCGGCGAGGCGTTGACCGGCTGGCCGAAGAACTCGACCTCCGGCCCCTGGCTGTATTTCTGATCGACCAGCAGGGCGATGGATTCGCCGCGCTTCATCCCCGCCATCAGCTCGCGCGTGCCGTCGCCCTTGGGCGCGAACAGCTTGATACCGTAGCGCTCGCGGCTCTGGCGGATCAGGGCGTCGACATAGGGGTTGTTGGCCGCGCGATAGGTAACCTGGCAGGGCACGCCCGCCGCCATGATGACCGCCGCCATGACCTCGAAATTGGCCAGGTGGCCCGAGATCAGGACGACCGGGCGGCCAGAGTCGCGCACGGCATGCAGCCGTTCCAGACCACCGATGTCGATGCGGCCGCTTTCCGGCGTCAGGCGATCCATGACCGCCAGCTCGGCGAAGGTGCGGCCCGTCTGCTCCCACTGATCCACGGCCAGACGGTCCCGCTCGGCCCGGTCCATGTCGGGGAAGGCGATGCGCAGGTTGCGCGTCACCGTCTTGTGCGTGCCCGTCAGCGGCCCCAGCCAGCGCAGCAGCTTGCCGCCGAACCCCGAGGCCCCTTCGACGCCCAGCGCCCGCAGAAAGGCGAACAGCGCCTTGAACGCCGCCGCCTCCAGCCGCCAGCCCAGATCCTGCCCGAAGGAGACCTTCTTGGGGGCGCTGCCGCCCTTTGGGCTGCTTGAGCGCGTTTGATCGTCTCTATATGCGCTACCGCCCTTTGGGCTGCTTGAGCGCGTTTGATCACCAGGCAATCGTCAGTCCGCCGTCCACCACAAGGGTCTGCCCGGTCACATAGGCCGAGGCAGGGCTGCACAGATAGACCGCCGTGCCCGCGATTTCATCAGGCTGGCCGATCCTTTTCAGCGGAGCGGGCTCGGTCACCGTCTTCAGCAGCTCCGGGTTCTCCCACAGGTATCTGGCGAAGTCGGTCTGGACCAGACCCGGCGCGATGCAGTTCACGCGCACGTTCGACGGGCCGTATTCCACCGCCAGATTGCGCGCCAGCTGCATGTCCGCCGCCTTGGAGATGTTGTAGGCGCCGATCAGGGCGTTCCCCCGAAGCCCGCCGATGGACGAGATGATCAGGATCGACCCGTCCTTGCGCTCCAGCATCTGCGGCGCGACCATCTGGATCAGCCAGTGGTTGGAGATGACGTTGTTCTGAAGGATCTTTTCGAACTGGTCGTCGGCGATGCCCGCCATCGGCCCGGCATAGGGATTGGTCGCGGCGTTGCAGACCAGGATGTCGATCTGACCAAAGGCGCTGTTGGTCTCGTCCACCAGCCGCTGCAGGTCTTCCTTCGAGGCGATGTTGGCGGGGATGGCGATGGCGCGCCCGACGCCGTGCCTGTCGTTGATGGCCGCGGCGACCTCTTCGCACGGCCCGGCCTTGCGCGAGGAGATGACGACGCGGGCGCCGTGCTCGGCCAGACGCTCGGCGATCGCCTTGCCTATGCCCTTGGAGGAGCCGGTGATGACCGCGACCTTGCCGCTCAGATCGAACAATTCCACGCCTTGACCTCCCTTTTGGTCGGATTTCTGTGTCCGAACCCTAGCCGTTACCTCTAGTTACCCTGATACTTGGCCGATTCCATACGGGAAAGGCGGTTCAACACCGGTCCCATGCGCAAGATTACGGGCGGATTTCTGTTCTTCGGCTACCTGTTCCTCGCCCTGACCATCGGGGCGGCGATCTGGCGCGCCGGCATGGGCGCCGGCGCGGGCGCGGCCGGGGTGCTGGGCGCCCTGGGGGTTCTGGTCGGACTGCACGCCGTGGTCGCCGGGGTTCTGGATCGCCGCGCCCTGCGCAAGGAGATCGCCAAGGTCCGCGAGGCGCACCGCCTGCTGGCCGACGCCATGGAGTCGACCCAAGGCGCCCTGACCGAACTGGCCGAGGCCATCGAAAGCGGCGCCCTGTCCAGGACCGAGGCCCTGACCGGCGAGGTGCGGATGCTGGAGGGTCTGGTCCAGCAGATGAGCGACTCGATCGACGAGCGCCTGGCCTCGTCCCCGATCACCGCCGACACCTATGAGGGCCGTCGTCAGGTCCAGTCGAACACCCTGCTCAAGACCGTCCACGACGCCCTGACGGAAAACCGCATCGACCTCTATCTGCAGCCGGTCGTCACCCTGCCGCAGCGCCGGACCGTCTTCTACGAGAGCTTCACCCGCCTGCGCGACCCGTCGAACCGGGTCATGATGCCGGCCGAATACCTGTCGGTGGCCGAGGGCGAGGGCCTGCTGCCGGCCATCGACAACCTGCTGCTGTTCCGCTGCGCCCAGATCGTGCGCCGTCTGGCGCGTCAGGACCGCAAGGTCGGCGTCTTCTGCAACATCTCCCTGGCCTCGCTGGGCGACGAGACCTTCTTCCCGCAATTCCTCGACTTCCTCAGCCAGAACCGCGACCTGAAGGACGCCCTGATCTTCGAACTGGGTCAGGCCACGTTCGAAGCGCGCGGCGCCGCCGAGGCGCGCAACATGGCCAAGCTGGCCGACCTGGGCTTCCGCTTCTCCATCGACAAGGTCCAGACCCTGGATCTGGACTTCGCCGATCTGCAACGCTCGGACGTGCGCTTCATCAAGATCGCCGCCGACCTGCTGATCGAGCAGCTGCTGGATCTGGACGGCGCCGCGCCCTTGGCCACCCAGCCCGACATCCAGGCCGCCGACTTCGCCCCCCTGACCCGCCGCTACGGCCTGGAGCTGATCGCCGAGAAGGTCGAGAGCGAGAAGCAGGTCGTCGACATCCTCGAACTGGACGTCGGCATGGGCCAGGGCCACCTGTTCGGCGAGCCGCGCGCCATCAAGGAAGCCGTCCTGGCCGAGACCGACCCGCCGGTCGAATTCGTCCGCTCGACGCTGAAGTCGGCCGAGCAAAGGGTGCGTTACTGACCCCCTCTTTCCTCCCCACTTTGTGGGGAGGGGGACCACGAAGTGGTGGAGGGGCTTTGCGACGACGAAACCAAGCAGCCCCTCCGTCTCGTCGGCTGACGCCGCCGATCCACCTCCCCATTTCATGGGGAGGAGAAACGCGACCGAAAACCGCCAGACGCGGGATGCACGATCCGCGCAAATGCACCCATGACCGACACACTCGACTGGCCCCGCATCGCCGACGATCTGAACGCGCAGGGATGGGCGACTGTCGGCCCGCTGCTGACGCCCTCGACCTGTCTGGCCCTGCAAGCCCTCTACGACCAGCCGGAACGGTTCCGCAGTCGCATCGTCATGCAACGTCACGGCTTCGGCCAGGGCGAGTATCAGTATTTCGCCCATCCCCTGCCCGATCCCCTGCCCCGACTGCGGGCGCGGCTCTATGAAGGTCTGGCGCCCATCGCCAACGACTGGGC
This sequence comes from Brevundimonas sp., assembly GCA_022712235.1. GTDB lineage: Bacteria > Pseudomonadota > Alphaproteobacteria > Caulobacterales > Caulobacteraceae > Brevundimonas. The sequence continues at coordinate 7,294 of JALAGW010000054.1, forward strand.
GGCGCGACTGGAACGACCCGGCTTTCCCGGCGACCTCGACGACCTGACCGCGCAATGCCGGGCGGCGGGCCAGACGCGGCCGACCTCGCTGATGCTGCGTTACGGCCCCGGCGACTACAACCGGCTGCATCAGGACCTCTACGGCGACCTGGTCTTCCCGCTGCAGGCCGCCATCCTGCTGAGCGATCCGTCCGAATTCGAGGGCGGCGAGTTCGTTCTGGTCGAGCAGAAGCCGCGTTCGCAGTCCCAGGCCCATGTCGTGCCGCTGAAGCAGGGACAGGCGGTGATCTTCGCCGTGCGCGAGCGCCCCGTCGCCGGAACGCGCGGCGACTACCGCGTCCAGATGCGCCACGGCGTCAGCACGGTGCGCGCGGGCAGGCGGATGACGCTGGGCCTGATCTTCCACGATGCGGCCTAGACCCGATCGAACATCACCTCTCATGACAAAACGCCCGCCGGTTTCCCGGCGGGCGTTTCAAGCGTCAGACCCTGAGTGGAGGCTCAGGTCGTCTTTCAGGCGGCGACGTTGATCGCGCCTTCCGACGGGTCGCGCAGGACGTAGCCTCGGCCCCAGACGGTCTCGATATAGTGCTTGCCGCCGGCGGCGGTCGCCAGCTTCTTGCGCAGCTTGCAGATGAAGACGTCGATGATCTTCAGCTCGGGCTCGTCCATGCCGCCATAGAGGTGGTTCAGGAACATTTCCTTGGTCAGGGTCGTGCCCTTGCGGAGCGAGAGCAGCTCCAGCATCTGATATTCCTTGCCGGTCAGGTGCACGCGGTGACCATCGACCTCGACCGTCTTGGCGTCCAGGTTCACGGCGATCTCGCCGGTGTGGATGATGGCCTGGGCGTGACCCTTGGAGCGACGGACCACGGCGTGGGTGCGCGCGATCAGCTCGTCCTTGTGGAAGGGCTTGGTCAGATAGTCGTCGGCGCCGCCGCCGAAGGTCTTGACCTTGGTCTCGATCTCGTGCGTGCCCGAAAGGATCATGACCGGCGTGTTGATCTTGCCGACGCGCAGCTGACGCAGAACCTCAAGGCCGCTCATGTCGGGCAGGTTCAGGTCCAGAAGAATGAGGTCGTAGTCATAGATCTTGCCCAGATCGATGCCTTCTTCACCCAGGTCGGTCGTATAGACGTTAAAACCTTCCGACTTGAGCATCAGTTCGATGCTTTGGGCCGTGGCGTGATCGTCTTCAATCAGCAGGACGCGCATTCATGCCCCTCCAGGCAAAGCTTGGGTGCGACCGCCAAGGGAGCGACGGCCGGGTAACCTTGTTCCAACGTTAACGGGTGAAAACCTTAAGAAGGGTTAACGGGTCCCGATATGAAACGCCTAAGGTGATTTGCGAATCGCCGTCCAGAGTCCCGAGTCAAGGATTCGTTAATTTATTAACCATGTGGCGTGACTTGCCCCCTTGACGCGCCAAGCGTCCCCTGTCGCCCATCCCATTCTCCACAGCCGATCCCGCGCCAGACATGGCGAAGCGTCCGATTCTGACGTTGATTAGGATAAGATTCCTAGCCACCCCACAGACGACCGCATGATGGGGACCACGAGAAAACAGGTTCGGGAGCAACTGACGACATGGAATCCTATCGGGCCGAGCCCTATCGCGTGCCGGTGACGGAGGGCGACCGTATCCGCGCCGACGCCGCCCTGCATCTGGCGGCCTACGCCTTCGGGGTTCCCGCGGCCGAGATGCTGCGGCGCGAGCGCACCCGGCCGCGCGCCTGCCGCGCCCGCTGGTCAGCCATGTATCTGGCCCACGTCTCCTATGGCTGGCCGCTGGAGCGGGTCGGCCATGCCTTCGGCCTGAACCGGGCCACGGCCTCGACCGCCTGCCGCTGGGCCGAGGACGCGCGCGACGACGACCGCTACGACGCCGTCATGGACGGGCTGGAAAACGGGCTGCGGGCCGTGTCGGAACTGCCCGCCGTCGATCTGGCCGTGATGGCGGGAGGCGGCCGATGAGCCGGGCCCTCGAACGCGCCCGATCCCTGCTGGACCGCCCCGGCGCCTGGCTGGACCAGTCGGGCGCGGCCTATCCCCTGCGCCTTGGCGGCGACCGGCGCGGGCGGGTGGTCCTGACCCTGGACGAGGCGGCGTTCCGCGCC
>JALAGW010000055.1 GCA_022712235.1 Brevundimonas sp.
CCGCCCTCGCAGAAGTCGTTCTGGGCGTCGATGACCAGAAGGGCGTCCGTGGCGGCGATCTGCATGACGTCAGGCCGCCGCGCGCTGATCGACCTCGTTGGCCGAGCCGAGGACGACCGGCACCCGCTGGTGCAGTTCGGTCGGGGTCACGTCCATGATGGCCTGCCTGCCGTCCGTCGTGGACTTGCCGCCCGCCTGCTCGACCAGGAAGGACATGGGGTTGCCTTCATACATCAGGCGCAGCTTGCCCGGCTTGTTCGGTTCGCGCCTGTCCCACGGATAGAGGAAGACCCCGCCGCGCATCAGGATGCGGTGCACGTCGGCCACCATGGCGGCGACCCAGCGCATGTTGAAATTCTTGCCCCGAGGGCCGTCCGCGCCCTGCAGGCAGCCGTCGACATAGCGCTGGACGCTCTCGGCCCAGTGGCGCTGGTTCGACATGTTGATGGCGAACTCCTTGGTGTCCGCCGGGATGCGCACGTCCTCATGGGTCATCAGCCACTGGCCGTCGTGCGACAGGGTGAAGCCCGCCACCCCCTGGCCCGTGGTCAGGACCAGCATGGCCTGACCCGCATAGACGGCGTAGAGGGCCGCGACCTGATGACGGCCCGATTGCAGGAAGTCGGCCTCGGTCGGGGTCGCCGACGGCGATTTCAGCACCGAGACGATGGTGCCGACCGGGGCGTTGATGTCGATGTTGGACGAGCCGTCCAGCGGATCGAACAGCACCAGATACTCGCCCGCCGGGTTGGTCGCCGGCTGGACCGTGTCCATTTCCTCGGACGCAACGCCCGCCACGGCCGGGCAGGCCAGCAGCATGTCCGTCAGGACGTCGTTGGAGATGACGTCGAGCTTCTTCTGCTCCTCGTCCTGCACATTGACTGCGCCCGATGCGCCGAGCGCCCCGACCAGAGCCCCGCCCGACACGATCTTGCGGATCTCGACGCAGGCCGCGGCGGCGACCGTCAGGGTCCGGGTCAGACCCTGCGGCAGATCAAGGGAAGCCAGGTGGGCGGCGAGGTCGGTGCGGGCGGTCATGGCGGCCTTCATTCCTGTCGCGGGGAGGGTTCGCGCCCCTCATGGCCTGTCGTATCGCTCGCGGCAAGCCCGGCGCCGCTTGACTTCGGCCCGGAGTCGGGGCCTTAGGTCACACGCTCTCGCGGGAGAGATCGGCGGTCGCGCAGCGGCCGTCGGGGCCGAAGGCGCAACCGCCCCGGAAACGCTCAGGCAAAAGGACCGCGAAGGCGCACGGACGCTGGAAAGTCGCCGACGGATCGGAGGGTCCGAAAGCGCGCCGACGGAGCAAGGCCGGCCTTTCGGGGCGGTCGGAATCTCTCAGGCTTCAGGACAGCGGGGGCGCGACGACGGCGAAGCTATCGCCGCAACACGCGACCCCGGAGCACGCCCATGAGCGACCAGGCCTTGAAGACCACTCCCCTCAACGCGGCGCACCGGCGCTTAGGCGCCCGCATGGTCGGGTTCGGCGGCTATGACATGCCGGTCCAGTACGAAGGCGTCCTGGCCGAGCACCGCTGGACCCGCGAACACGCCGGCCTGTTCGACGTCTCGCACATGGGTCAGGCCCGCATCAGCGGCGCCGACGCGATTCAACAGTTCCAGCGCTTCGTCCCCGGCGATTATCAGATCCTGAAGGACGGCAAGCAGAAGTACTCCCTGCTGCTGAACGCCGAAGGCGGCATCATGGACGACCTGATGGCGGGCAAGCCCGACCACGACGGCCTCTATGTCGTGGTCAACGCCGGCAACAAGGACGCCGACTTCGCCTTCCTGAACGCCAACCTGGCTGGCGACGCCAAGCTGACCGTCCTGGACGACCGCGCCCTGCTGGCCATCCAGGGGCCGGAAGCCGCCGAGGTCATGGCCAGGCACGAACCCGCTCTGGCCGAGATGGGCTTCATGGATTCGGCCCGTCTGATGCTGTTCGGCGTCGACTGCTTCGTCTCGCGCTCGGGCTACACCGGCGAGGACGGCTATGAGATCTCCGTGCCGAACGCCGAGGCCGAGCGCATCTGGAACCTGCTGCTGGAAGACGCCCGCGTGAAGCCGATCGGCCTGGGCGCCCGCGACAGCCTTCGTCTGGAAGCCGGCCTGCCGCTGCACGGCCACGACATCGACGCCTCGACCAGCCCGGTCGAGGGCGCCTTGACCTTCGCCCTGTCCAAATCGCGCAAGGAAGCCGCCGACTTCAACGGCGCCGAACGCATCCTGAAGGAACTGGCCGGTGCGCCGGCCCGCGTCCGCATCGCTCTGCACGTCAAGGAAGGCGCCCCGGCCCGTGAAGGCGCCGAGATCGCCGACGCCGACGGCGCCGTCATCGGCAAGATCACCTCGGGCGGCCCCTCGCCGACCCTGGGCCACAACATCGCCATGGGCTACGTCCCGCCGGCCTTCGCCGAACTGGGAACGGCGCTGAAAGTCATCGTCCGCGGCAAGCCCGCGGCCGCCGAAGTCGTCGCCATGCCCTTCGTGGCGACCCGCTATTACCGCAAACCTAAAGCCTGAGAGATCAGACACATGCGCTTCACCAAGGATCACGAATGGGTTCGCCTCGAGGGCGACGTCGCCACGGTCGGCATCTCCAAGCACGCCGCTGACGCCCTGGGCGACGTGGTGTTCGTAGAGACGCCGGAAGCCGGCAAGACGGTTTCGGTCGGCGACAGCTTCGCCGTCGTGGAATCGGTCAAGGCCGCCTCGGACGTCTACGCCCCGGTCGCCGGCGAAGTGGTCGAGGGCAACGCCGCCCTGGCCTCGGCCCCCGAAACCGTCAACGCCGATCCCGAAGGCGAAGGCTGGTTCGCCAAGATCAAGGTCTCCGACGCCTCGGCGATCGACGCCTTGATGGATCAGGCCGCCTA
>JALAGW010000056.1 GCA_022712235.1 Brevundimonas sp.
CCCGCAGCAGTCGGCGCGGGGGCAGGGCTTCAGCGAGCAGCGCATCGAAACCGAGCGCTTTCGTGGCACCTACAACGGCGTGGGCGCAGTCGGGCGGGTGGCGGACCGCGCCCTGTTCCGCGCCGCCCAACTGACGGTCGATCAGGGCTATGACTGGTTCGAGGTGACCCAGCGCTGGATCGACGGCCGTCCCGACAGCGCCGGCGGCGTGCGTCCCAGCGTCTCCATCGGGGCGGGGTCCAGTCGATATGGCGGCTATCGCGCGTCGGGCGTCGGCGGCGGTCTGGGCTTGGACCGCAGCGGGCCGCAGCCGACCTCGACCACCCTGGAGATCGTCATGGGGCGCGGCGCCAAGCCGGATCGCCCCGAGGCCTATGACGCGCGCCGGGTTCAGGACGCGATCCGCAACCGGCTGTAAGCGCGCCAGACCGCTGTCATTCCCGTCGCGTCGGTGTAGAAGCCCGGCATGATGCAATTTCTTCTTGTCGCCGTCGGCGGCGCCCTGGGGGCGATGGCTCGCTATGGGCTGGGGCTGACAGCAGGGCGGTTGGCCCCAGCCTCGGCCTGGCCGTGGGGCACCTTCGTCGCCAATATCACCGGCGGTCTGCTGATGGGGCTGTTGGCCGGCTGGCTGGCGCTGAAGGCGGGCGCGGGGCAGGAGAGCATCCGCCTGTTCGCAGCCGTCGGCGTACTGGGCGGCTTCACCACCTTTTCGGCCTTTTCGCTGGAAACGGCTCTGATGATCGAGCGCCGTGAACTGGCCACGGCTTTCGTCTATGCGGTGGGTTCGGTGGTCGTTTCCATCGCCGCCCTGTTCGTCGGCCTGATGATCGCGCGCAAACTGTTTACCGGAGCGGGCGCATGAGCCGCGAAGTCCAAACCCTCTACGTCGCCGAAGACGAACACGACATTCGCCTGGATCGGTGGTTCAAGCGCCGCTGGCCGCACCTGACCCATATCCAGGTCGAGAAGATGGCCCGCAAGGGCGAGATCCGCGTCGACGGCTCGCGGGTCAAGCCGCAGGACCGCCTGACGGCCGGGGCCGCCGTGCGTGTGCCGCCTTTGCCCGAGGCCAATCCGCGCAAGCCCGGCGATCTGCATGAACTGTCCGAGCGCGACGTGGCCTACGCCAAGTCGCTGGTCCTCTATGAAGACGACATGGTCATCGCCCTGAACAAGCCGCACGGCCTGGCCGTGCAGGGCGGCACCAAGACCACCAAGCATGTCGACCGTCTGCTGTCGGCCTGGGGCGAGGGGATGGACCGGCCGCGTCTGGTCCACCGCCTGGACCGCGACACTTCAGGCGTCCTGCTGCTGGGCAAGGGGCCGGAGGCGGCCAAGCGTCTGGCCGGGGCCTTCGCCCGCCGTCAGGCCAAGAAGACCTATTGGGCCATCGTCATCGGCAACCCCAAGCCTTCGGCGGGTCAGATCGACATGGCGCTGAAGAAGACCGGCATCAACGACTTCGAGATGATGCGTCCGGCCGATCCCAAGGACCCCAAGGGCGAACCGGCCGAGACCGCCTTCGCCACCATCAGCCGCGCCGCCCACCGCGCCGCCTGGATGGCCCTGCGTCCCTTCACCGGCCGGACCCACCAGCTGCGCGCCCACATGGCCGCCATCGGCCACCCTATTCTGGGCGACCCCAAGTACGGCGATGAGAAGTCGCGCGAACTGTCCGGCGTGCTGAAGCTGCAACTGCACGCCCGCCGCATCGAACTGGACCACCCTCGCGGCGGCAAGCTGATCGTCGAGGCGCCGCTCAGCCCCGAGATGAAGGCCGGCTTCGCCCACTTCGGCTTCTCCGAGGACGAGAGTGACGTCGATCCCTTCGAAGGGGTCAAGCGCCAGCGATGATGAGGCCGCTCGCCGTTTTCGACATTGACGGGACCCTGGTGGATAGCCGGGCGTCTATCCATCGCGCCTGCTGCGAAGCCGCACGGGAGTTGGGGCTGGCTGAGCCCTCCTATGACCGGGTGCGCCAGATCGTCGGCCTGACGCTGGACAAGGCGCTGCACGTTCTGGAGCCCGGCCTGACGCTGGCCGAACTGGCGGACTTCGTCGCCGCCTTCCAGGCCAGCTTCCGCGCCATGTATGAGGCGGGACACGAGGAGCCCCTCTATCCCGGCGTCATGGACACCCTGCGGCGTCTGAAGCGTGACGGCTGGCGGCTGTCGCTGGCGACGGGCCAGAACCGGCGCGGCGTGGCGCGCAATCTGGCGCGGCCGGAATGGAGCGACCTCTTCCTGTCCAGCCACTGCGCCGCCGATGGTCCGGGAAAGCCTGATCCGGCCATGTTGTTCGCCGCCATGACCGCCTGCGGGGCCGATGCGGCCTCGACTGTCATGATCGGCGACACCAGCCACGACATCATGATGGCGCTGAACGCGGGCGCGCATCCGCTGGGCGTCGGCTGGGGTTTCCATACCCATGAGGAACAGGTGGCGGCGGGCGCGCATCACGTCGCCGTCGACTGTCCTGATCTGGAGGCGGCGCTGGATCGCTTCGCCGCTACTGCTCTTGCCGCCTGAGACGACCCATGTCCCACATCCCCCCGCTTGATCCCAACGTCGCCGCCCGCAAGGGCTTCCGCGAGTCCGAGGAGCGCATCAAACGCTTCTGGAAAGTCGCCGACGTGTCGAAGGACGAGGGCGGCTGGACGGTGCGTCTGGACGGGCGCGCGCCCAAGACGCCGGGGGGCGCCACCCTGACCCTGCCGACCGAGGCCGCTGCACAACTGGTCGCCGATGAATGGGCGGCGCAGGGCGAGTTCCTGCTTCCCGGAACCATGCCCGCCACCCGTCTGGCCTCGACCGCCATCGACCGGGTCAGCCAGACGCGCGAGCCGGTGGCCGCCGAGATCGCCGCCTACGCCGGGTCCGACGTCCTCTGCTATCTGGCCGAACATCCGGCGGCGCTGATCGAGCGTCAGCAGGCGGCGTGGGGGCCGTGGCGCGACTGGGCGGCGAAGGAACTGGGCGTAGAGCTGCACACGGCCGAGGGCATTGTCCACCGGGCCCAGGCGCCCGAGGCGCTGGAACGGGTCAAGGCCCTGGCGCTGGAGATGGACGACCATGCCCTGACCGGGTTGGCGACGGCCGTGCCCCTGTTCGGCTCGGCGGTGCTGGGGCTTGCGGTGCAGCGCGGCGCTTTGTCGGGCGAGGCGGCGCTGGAGCTGTCGCGTCTGGACGAAGCCTTCACCGAGGAGCGCTGGGGCGTGGACGAGGAAGCCGCCGCGCGCGTCGCCGCTCATCGTGACGAGGCCATGCTGCTGGACCGGTGGTTCCGGGCTCTGGCGCGGTAACTTTCCGATCCGGAAAGTTATCACTTGCCTGTATGGAAAGTGACGACTAATCTTTCCGCATTGGAAAGTGAGGCTTCGTCATGTCGCAGGATCAGCAGACCCCTCAAGAGGCGCTCGCGTCGATAAGGGAAGCGCGCGCCAGTCTCGCGCCCTCCGTGAACTACCCGATAGGATATGATCTGGCCTACGGCGCGGTATGCGGACTGCTGGTGGCGGGGCAGGGGATGCCGCAGCCCTGGTCGCTGTTGGTCCTGCCGGTCGCACTGGGCGGTCTGGCCGCCATGGTGATGTGGTGGCGCCGGAAGTTCGGCTGGTGGGTCAGCGGTTATTCGCCAAAACGCGCGCGCTGGGCGGCGTTCGGCCTCCTGGCCGTCTTCCTCGGACTGATAGGGCTGTCCCTGTATGGACGGTTCGTTGGACCCTGGTGGCTGTTCATGGCGTCGGGCGCGCTAGGCTTCGTCGCGGCTATCGTGGGCAGCCGAGTCTGGATGGCCGTTTGGCGGCGGGAGTTGGCGGAGACAGGGGAATGAGCGCGTGTCCCGTCTTCGACACGATCATCCATGCTCCGGGGCGGCTGCAGATCTGCGCCCTTTTATCCGGGATTGATGATGCGGAGTTCGCCATGATCCGCGACCGGCTTGAAGTGTCGGATTCGGTTCTGTCCAAGCATCTGAAGCAGTTGGAAGAGGCGGGCTATGTCACGCTTCGCAAGGCGGCGTCTGAAGGACGTCAACGGACGTGGATCAGTCTGACGTCCGCAGGCAAGAAAGCCTTCGCTGGCCACGTTGCGGAGCTCACCCGACTGGCCGGGCTCGCTCTGGCCTGACGGCTTAACCCGCCGAGCCGCTGATCAGGGCGTCGCGTTCCTCGGCCGTGATCATCCGCCATTTGCCCTCGGGCAGATTGTTCAACTGGATCGGGCCGACGCGGATGCGCAGCAGGTCGACGACCTCCAGATCCACCATCTCGCACATTCGGCGGATCTGGCGGTTGCGGCCCTCGGTCAGGATGAAGCGCAGGCGGTTCTGCTCCATTCGCGATACCTTGGCGTATTTCAGGATGCGCCCGTCCAGCATCAGGCCGCGGCGAAGCAGGGCCAGCTTCTTCTCGGTCACGTCGCCTTCGACGCGGACCAGGTATTCCTTGTCCAGGTGCGACTGCGGGCCGATCACGGCCTTGGCCACCACCCCGTCCGAGGACAGCATCAGCAGGCCTCGCGAATCCTCGTCCAGGCGACCGATGGGGGGCAGGGAGGCGTCTTCGGTCGGGACCGCGCCTTCGCCGACACGGTTGGCCTCGGTCAGCAGGCGCACGGCGGGAATCTTGTCCGGCTCGGGCTGGCCCGAGACATAGCCGATCGGCTTGTGGATCAGGATGGTGACGCCTGAGGCCAGTGCGGCCTCGCCACGGTCGTTCAGGGTCAGGGTCTGGCCCGGCTCGATCTTGCGGCCCGCGTCGGTGACGGTCTCGCCGTTGATGGCGACCATGCCGGCGGCGATCAGGGCCTCGGCCTCGCGGCGCGAGCAGACGCCGGTCTGGCCCAGCCACTTGTTGATGCGGACAGGCTCAGGGCCGTCGTAGGTGCGGGTGAAAGCCATGAAGTCGGTCCTTGCAGATGGCGCTCTGTAGAAGGCGGGAGGCCGGGCAGGCAAGCGCTGGATCGGGCTGTGGGCGCAAAGATTTCGAGCATCGATTCTGAATATCAGTGAGATCAGATGACCTTGTCGTGATGTTGACCCTCGGCGCGGCTGGACTATATGTTCAGTTACCCCATCGAACTGATCCAGATCGCGTTCGGCCGCGCCGTGACGCGGCGATTCTCGTTTTCAGTTCCGCGTCAGGGGTGTTTCGCCTGATCCATTCTGAACAGGCGGCTGATTATTGAACGACAACCTTCGAAGGAGACGTCTTGTACGCTCAACGCACCACCTCGACCGCATCCCGCCCTCGTCAGGGCTTCAACCGTCCTGGCCCTGTGCGACTGCGCATGGCCCTGATCATGCGCAGTCGCATGGATTTCGGCCCGCTGGGCGACATGGAGACCGCGCTGCGCTTTGACGGCGTGTCCCTGGCCCCGATCTCGACCGGCGACGCCAGTCTGGTCAGCGGCGGCATGACCGTGCTGGCGACCGCGACGGCGGACGACATCAGCAGCGGACGGGTCAAGGGCGTGGTGGTTCCGGGCGGCGCGGCGGATGAGGCGGGCGTGGCGCAAGTCAAGGCGCTGCTGGCGTTGAGCCAGACGCAAGGCCTGCCGGTTCTGGCCTTTGGCGAGGGCGTGACCCTGGCGGCTGAAGGCTATGGCGTGGCGGCGGATGCGCCGGGTGCGATCTTCCAGAACGGCAAGGTCACGCTGATCAACGACCGTTCGGAACTGTCGGCGGCCGTCGCAACGATTTCCTGATCAGGTCCGCCTGAACAGCAAGCTGATGTTGTTGGCGGGCATGTCCGCCCGCAACGTCAGCGTCAGGCCGTGCGCCTTGGCCAGGGCTGTGACCGCGTCCCGGTCGCGCAGGCCCCAGGCCGGATCTCGGGCCTGCAGGCTGGCGTCGAAGGCTGCGTTGGACGGGGCCAGCGGAACCTCGGTCTCGCGATAGGGGCCATAGAGATAGAGCAGGCCGCCGGGGCGGGGCAGGGCGCGTTCGGCCAGCTTCATCAGTCCTTCGGTCGCCGCCCAGGGGCTGATGTGGACCATGTTGATGCAGACGACGGCGTCGAACTGCGCCTCGGGCCAGGTCGCCTCGTCCAGACAATCCAGCGCCAGAGGGGCTTGAAGCCGTCCCGTTCCCGCCTCGGCGGCCCAGGCGGCGATGCTGGCGCGCGCGTCCGCGCTGGGATCGCTGGGGGTCCAGTCCAGACTGGGCAGGGCGCCGGAAAAGAAGACTGCGTGCTGGCCCGAGCCGGAGGCGATTTCCAGAACCCGCCCGCTTTTCGGCAGATGGGCGCGCAGCAGGCGCAGGATCGGTTCTGCATTGCGAAGCGAGGCCGGAGAGGCCAAGGCCCCGTCAGGACGGGCGGTCAGGGTGTCCATGGTGCGCATCCGGTTGTCGTACCGCCGCTCGGCGCGACGGGCGACCGGAAAACATGCTGCGATGCAGCAATTTTATTCCGTGCAGCGTGAATTCCGGCAACGGTTGACCTTGCGTCGTCTCCGGTGGCATTGCGCCTGTAACAGGGCGTGATCTGCGCCCGACTCGTCACGACGGCGTCAGATCGTCGGGCGGCACGGTTCAGGAGACCATTACTGTGACTGCAGACGTATTGATTCCCGGACTCTATCCGGCGCCCACCGAACACAAGGGTCTGGTCGCCTGGGTTGCCCAGATCGCGGCCCTGACCAAGCCGGACAGGGTCCATTGGTGCGACGGCTCCGAAGCCGAAAAATCGACCATCATCGCCGACCTGATCGGCAAGGGCACGCTGAAGGAACTGGACCAGTCCAAGCGCCCCGGCTGCTACTACGCCGCCTCGGACCCCAAGGATGTGGCCCGTGTCGAAAGCCGCACCTTCATCTGCTCGGAAGACGAGGCCGACGCCGGCCCGACCAACAACTGGGCTGACCCGATCGAGATGCGCGATCGTCTGGGCGGTCTGTTCGACGGCTGCATGAAGGGCCGGACGATGTATGTCGTGCCCTTCTGCATGGGCCCGCTGGGCTCCAAGATCTCCGCCCTGGGCGTCGAGATCACCGACAGCGGCTATGTCGCCGTGTCGATGGGCGTCATGACCCGCATGGGCAAGGGCGCATTGGACATGCTGGGCGCCGACGGCGTCTTCGTGCCCGCCGTTCACACCCTGGGCGCGCCCCTGGCGGAAGGTCAGGCCGACGTGGCGTGGCCCTGCAACGACGACAAGTGGATCGTCCACTTCCCCGAAACGCGCGAAATCTGGTCTTACGGCTCGGGCTACGGCGGCAACGCCCTGCTGGGCAAGAAGTGCTACGCCCTGCGCATCGCCTCGATCATGGCCCGCGACGAGGGCTGGCTGGCCGAGCACATGCTGATCCTCAAGCTGACCAGCCCCGAGGGCGTGTCGAAATACGTGGCCGCCGCCTTCCCGAGCGCCTGCGGCAAGACCAACTTGGCCATGCTGCAGCCGGCGCTGGACGGCTGGAAGGCCGAGACGGTCGGCGACGACATCGCCTGGATGCGCTTCGGCGACGACGGCCGCCTCTACGCCGTGAACCCGGAAGCGGGCTTCTTCGGCGTGGCGCCGGGCACCAGCCGCAACACCAACCACAACGCGCTCGAGACCCTGGCGAAGAACACCATCTTCACCAACGTCGCCCTGACCGCTGACGGCGACGTCTGGTGGGAAGGCCTGACCAAGGAAGCGCCCGCGGGTCTGACCAACTGGAAGGGCCAGCCGCACGATCCGGCCTCGGGCGAGCCCGCCGCTCACCCCAACGCCCGCTTCGCCGCCCCCGCCGGTCAGTGCCCGGCCATCGCGCCCGAGTGGGAAGACCCGGCGGGCGTGCCGATCGACGCCATCCTGTTCGGCGGTCGTCGCGCCTCGGCCGTGCCGCTGGTGACGGAAGCCTTCGACTGGGAGCACGGCGTCTTCATGGGCTCGACCGTGGCCTCGGAAGGCACCGCCGCCGCCGAGAACAAGGTCGGCGAGCTGCGTCGCGATCCGTTCGCCATGCTGCCCTTCTGCGGCTACAATATGGGCGACTACTTCGGTCACTGGCTGAAGATGGGCGAGAAGGCCGATGCCTCGAAGCTGCCGCGCCTCTTCTTCGTCAACTGGTTCCGCAAGAACGACGAAGGCAAGTTCGTCTGGCCGGGCTTCGGCGACAACGCCCGCGTCCTGAAGTGGATCGTCGAGCGTCTGGATGGCCAGGCCGAGGCCGTGGACACCCCGGTCGGCCGCCTGCCGACCAAGGCTTCGCTGGACCTGTCGGGCCTGAACCTCTCGGACGCCGACCTGCAGATCCTGCTGGACGTCGACGCCGAGGTCTGGACCGAGGAAGCGGCCCTGATCCCCGCCTTCTACGAGAAGTTCGGCGACCGCCTGCCCAAGGCCCTGTGGGGCCAGCACGCGGCCCTGACCAAACGTCTGGAAGAGGCTCGCGCCGCCAAGCTGGCCGCCGAGTAAGACAAAAGCCGGTTGAAATCGGGGCGCGGGAGGTCGAAGGACAGCCCGTGCCCCTTTTCAATTCTCAAGACATCCTGGTGGTCGGCGCGGGCGTTCTGGGCCTGTGTGCGGCGGCGGAACTGGCCCGGCGCGGCCATGCCGTGACCGTGGTCGATCCCGGCGGTTTGAACGCCTCGGCCGTCGCGGCGGGGATGATCGCCCCGGCCATGGAAGCCGCGATCGACGACCTGAGCCCGGATCATGCCGCCCTGCTGCGGCGCGCCCGCGACGCCTGGAGCGATTTCGCGGCGGCGACGGGCGTCCGGCTGGATCGCCACCCGGCCGAGTGGCGCGGGGGGAACGTCGAAGTCTTGGCCGGGCGGTTGGCCGCCCTGGGCTTTGAGCACGCCTACGACCGAGAAGCCGGGCGGCTGACGACAAACGAAGACTGGAAGGTCGAACCGGCGCAGGCTCTGGCGGCGATGAGTCGTGACGTGCGGGTGCTGGAAGGCCGCGCGACGGGCCTGTCGCTGTCGAACGAGGGCTGGCGCGTCGAGACCACGGCGGGGCCGGTCGAGGTCGATCAGGTCGTGCTGGCGACCGGGGCGGCTGAGGCGATGGCGGGACTGCCGGAAGAGGCGGTGCGCCTGCTGGCCCTGATCGCGCCGATCCGGGGGCAGATCGGTCTGGTGAGCGAGCGGCTGGTCGAACACGTCGTGCGCGGGCCCGGCGCCTATGTCGCGCCTATGGGGGCGGGCTGCGTGATCGGGGCCACGATGGAGGCGGGCGAGCGGTCGCTGACGCCCGATCCCGAGCGCTGCGCCCAGATGCTCGACGCCGCATGGGCGGTGCTGGGCCAGCCGCCGCGCCCGCTGACAATCGAATGGCGCGCGGGCGTGCGCGGCGCCACGCCTGACGGCCTGCCGATGGCGGG
>JALAGW010000057.1 GCA_022712235.1 Brevundimonas sp.
CGGCCAGACGCGCCTGGGCGGCTCGGAAGGCCTGGTCCACGGCGGCGTAAAGCCGATCATGGGTGACCGGCTTGGCCAGATGGCCGTCCATGCCCACGCCCAGGCATCGCGCGGCGTCCTCGGGCATGGCGTCGGCGGTCACGGCCAGGATCGGCACCTCGCCTACCGAAGACAGGCCCCGAATGCGGCGCGTCGCCTCCAGCCCATCCAGACGCGGCATCCGCACATCCATCAGGATCAGATCAAAGCCGCCGACTGTCGCCTGGACCACGGCTTCCAGCCCGTCGCCGGCCTCAACCGCCTCGCAGCCCGCCGCCTCGATCAAGAGACGCAGCATCTGCCGGTTGACCGGATGGTCGTCGACGATCAGGACCCGCAGGGCGCCTGCATCCGCCGCAACCTCGTCGACGGGCGCGGGCAAGGCTTCCAGACGAGCGGTCAATCGAAAGACCGATCCCGCCGATGACGAGGACACCAGAACCACATCCCCGCCCATGCTGCGGGCATGGCGCCGCGCCGCGGGCAGCCCCACTCCGGCGCCGCCGTGATTTCGACGCAGGGAATCATCGCTCTGCGCGAAGGGCTCGAACAGATGCGGCGCGAAGTCGGCGGCGACGCCGCACCCGGTATCGGACAGCTCGACCGTCAGGTCGTCGCCCTCATGACGGACTCGCAACCGCACGACGCCCTGCTCGGTGAACTTGACGGCGTTTGAGGCGAGGTGCCGCAAAGCGCTGTGCAGACGCCGCGCATCGCCCTGCACGCGCACGCCGGGCTGCAAGGTCAGATCCGCCTCAAAACGCAGCCCCTTGGCCTCGGCTGCGGCGGCCTCGGAAGCGGCGATCGTCTCGATCAGGGCCGCCAGATCGAAGGCTTCCTGCCGGGCCGGCCCCTCCCCGAGCGAGACATCAAGCACATCCTCCACCAAGGTCAGCATAGCCTCGCCAGATTCGCGGATCGCCGCCACCTGGGCCTGAGCCTCGGGCGACAGGTCGGCGCGCCGCGACAGCAGATCGGCATAGCCGCTGACGCCGTTCAACGGCGTGCGCATCTCATGGCTCATCAAGGCCAGGAAACGCGACTTTACCGCATTGGCCGCCTCCGCGCGTCGGCGCTGCTCCTGAGCAACGGCTGTCCGGCGCGCCAGCCGCGACGTAAAGGAGCGTCGCTCGGCCGTCAGGGCGCTGATCGGCAGAGCGGTCATCGCCGCCACCAGAAGGAAGCCGTAGTAGAGCGGCATCTGTCGCATCCGGTCCGACAGGACGTTCAACTCCGTCACATCCGGCACGGACGAGGTGCTGATCGGCCCATGCCCGGTCAGGGTCAACAGACCGCTGATAGCCGTGGTGATGATCAAGGCGATGGCCATCCACGGCGGCGAAAGACGAAAGGCCGCCAGCATCAAGGGCGGGAAGATCAGGAACAGGTAGGGAGAGGACTGGGTGAAGACCCACAGCGCCATCGCCGTCAGGACGCCGAGAACGGCGACAAGTTCCAGAAGCGACGGAGCCTCCTGCCGAAAGCGATGCGCCCGGGCCAGCAACAGCAGGCTGGGCGTGACGATGACCAGACCCAGAAGCTCCATGGCGAACAGGTGTCGCCAGGCGAAGGCGGCCATGGCCAGCGAATAGTCTCGCACGAACAGGGCCACGATCACGCTGATGGTCGAGGTCAGCACCACAGCCGGTGCCGCGGCGCCGATGACGAACAGAATCACACGACGCGGCCGCCGCATATCCAGGGCCGCACCGCACAGCCGCCGCGCCAGAACGCCGGCCACGAGGACCTGGACCAGGTTCAAAAGCGGATTGAGCCAGACAAAGGGCTGGGAGTCGCCGCGCATCACGGTGCTGATCAGATTGAGCCCGAAACACAGGGCCAGGACCAGACCCGCACGACGCCTCGGCAGTTGCAGGAAGGCCGCCAGCATGACCCCGTTGGCCGGCCAGGCGATCACAGCCTGAAAGGTCGTCGCGCTCCAATGGCCGAACAGAAGACACTGGGCGAACAGCACGACATAGACAGCAGGGTGAGGCCCTGCTTCTTGACCTGCCTCATGACGAAAGGCCCGCCAGCGTCCGTTCATCCCCACCCCCGTTTGCGGCGCCTGGCCAATTTGCCCCGCAATTGTAAAGAAACCCTACCGCCGATAGAACGAGGTTTTACTTAATCCCCTCTGTGGACGGCTCGATCTGGATCAGCCCCATGGCGCGTGCCTCGGCTTCCAAACCTTCACGGAATTGCGGAGCGGCCAGGCCGATCAGGGCGCGGGCGCGCTGATCCGCCGTCAGACCGCGCAGATTGACCCAGCCATGCTCGGTGACGACGATCTGCGTGTCGTTGCGCGGCGTGGTGACCGGGCCGTCCAGACGGGCGACGATGCGCGAGGCCGCCCCCCTGGCCGCCGTCGAATGGCAGGCGATGATCGACCTTCCGTCCTCGGAGGCCGAGGCGCCGCGCACGAAGTCCAGCTGACCGCCCGCCGCCGTATATTGCCGACCGTTGAGATATTCCGAGCAGCAGGCGCCGAAGAGGTCGATCTGCAGCGTGGCGTTGACCGAGACCATCCGCTCGTTTCGGGCGATCACGGCGGGGTCGTTCACATAGTCGACCGGATGCGCCTCCAGCGCCAGGTTCTCGTGCAGGAAGTCATAGGTCGAGCGGTCGCCCATGGCGAAGGTGAAGACGCTCTTGCCCGGATGCAGGGTCTTCTTCGCATTGGTGACGACACCGGCACGCATCAGTTCGACCAGGCCGGGCGTCAGCAGTTCGGTATGGATGCCCAGGTCCGCATGGTCGTGCAGGGCGGCGCAGACCGCGTCCGGCAAGGCGCCGATACCCATCTGCAGGGTCGAACCGTTCTCGATCAGGCCGGCGATGAGGCCGCCGATGATCAGATCCTGCGGCTGCGGCGCGGCCTTGCCCGCCTCCAGCAGGGGCGCGGCGTGTTCCACCAGGGCCGTCACCTGGGACACATGCACCCGACAGTCGCCGAAGACGCGCGGCATATGCGGATTGACCTCCAGGATCACCCGCTTCGCCGTCCTGGACACGGCAAGGGCGTAGTCGGTGTTGGTCCCGAAGCTGAAATAGCCCTCGGCATCCATGGGCGAGACCGTAGCCAGAAGAGTGTCGACCCCGATCTCGCGCGTCAGGACCCGAGGCGTTTGCTGGAAACCGGTCGGTACGAACCAGACGGCCTGTCGGCCCTCCTCGATCCCGCGCGCCTCCAGTTTCCTCTCGATGGCGCCGTGGAACAGGCTGTGCGGCCGCAGGCGGTCGGTCAGCTCGAAGCGCAGCACCGTCTCGCCGGCGATGGCGGTGGACAGCAGGTAGTAGATGTTGACGTCGCCGACCTCGCGCGCCTCGGCCCGGTCGGCCAGGGCCTTGAGCAGGGCGGGCGGTTGGCCGACGCCCAGGGCCATGGCCACCTTGGCGCCCGACGGAATCAGGGCCGCCGCCGCGATGGGCGACATCCGTCGTTCTGCATACAGGGCGGCGAAATCGGTCATGGCGCTTCCTCGAACGGCCGTTGGGCTCTGTTCGCTCCGTTATCGGGCGCCCGACGCGGCCCGGCCGCTAGACATTGGTCGAAGGCGCGTCCTGCAGGGGGGCGTCATGCAGCCGTTGGCGTCGTCCCACGGCATAGGCGACTAACCACAGAAGCATGGCCCAGGCCGCGCCGACGCTCCATCCGGCGAAAACGTCCGAGGCCCAGTGCGCGCCCAGATAGATGCGGGTCAGGCCGATCAGCAGGGCGATCAGCACGGCGCAACCCAGGACATAGGCCTTCATCCGCTTGCGCGGGAAAGCCCGCGTCAGCATGACCCCCAACGTCAGATAGAAGACGGTCGACAAGAGGGCGTGGCCGGAAGGGAAGCTGGCGTTCAGGGTCTCGACCGCCTGAAACTCCAGCGGCGGGCGGTCACGCTCGAACAGGGCCTTCAGCCCCTCGCTCAACGTCACCCCGCCCGCCAGACCGACGACCAGCAGCAGGGCCGACAGCCGCTTGCCCTGGATCAGCATGAAACCCAGGGCGATCAAGGCGAACAGGGTCAGGACCGAGATCCCGCCCAGAGAGGTCAGGTCCGCCGCCGCCTCATGCAGCCACCATGGCCCCCAGGGGCGGCCCGGATCGTCGGCGAAGGGGCGCACCGCGTGCAGCACCGCCTGGTCGAAGGCCTGGCCGTCGGCCTCGCGCATGTCGTCGGCCACCTCGATGAAGGTCAGGGTGCCCAGGGCCACGACCAACAGGGCGGCGACGGCGGCGATTTCGGTGCGGGCCACGCGCAGGGCGCGGGTCAGAAAGGCGGTCGGATGCGGAGCCATGGGCGGCTAACGGTCAAGCTGAAGCTGCGTTCCCTCGCCCGCGCGATCACGCGTTTGTGATCCCATTGAACCATCGGCTTGGTGGTTGTCTTTTCCGACTTTTCCACAGCCCCAGGCCGGTGAATCTGTGGACCCCACATCGCCCCGGCAAGATCAAGTCTTTACCTGGCATTAGCGATATGCGCCCATACATCTAGCCGAGCACGGGAACAGAGACACCATATCTAGTGTTTCAAACCGGCACGGTCTTCTTACGATTTTGATCGGCGCAAGGATCAACATGGCTGGCGGCGAAGCTCTGCAGACGACGGAATTCACGACGGTTTCTTCGCCGCCGCCCGAGGGCAAACCGCATCTGAAAGTGGTCTCCGGTCTGACCCTGGATCGCTCACGCGACGCCGTGCTGACCGACTTCGGCAAGAAGACCCTGGAAGACCGCTACCTGCTGCCGGGCGAAAGCTATCAGGACATGTTCGCCCGCGTCTCGACGGCCTATGCCGACGACGCCGAACACGCCCAGCGCATCTACGACTACATGTCCAGGCTGTGGTTCATGCCCGCCACGCCGGTCCTGTCGAACGGCGGCGCCGATCGCGGTCTGCCGATTTCGTGCTTCCTGAACGCCGTGGGCGACAGCCTCGACGGCATCCAGAACGTCTGGAACGAGAACGTCGCCCTGGCCTCGAACGGCGGCGGCATCGGCACCTACTGGGGCGGCGTCCGCTCCATCGGCGAAAAGGTCAAGGGCGCGGGTCAGACCAGCGGCATCATCCCCTTCATCCGCGTGATGGACTCCATGACCCTGGCGATCTCGCAAGGTTCGCTGCGTCGCGGCTCGGCCGCCGTCTATCTGGACATCCACCACCCCGAGATCGAGGAGTTCCTCGAGATCCGCAAACCCTCGGGCGACTTCAACCGCAAGTCCCTGAACCTGCACCACGGCCTCAACATCACCGACGAGTTCATGGAGGCGGTGAAGACCGGCTCCAGCTTCGACCTGAAGTCGCCCAAGGACGGCGCGGTCATGAAGACCGTCGACGCCCGCGCGCTGTGGACCAAGATTCTCGACATCCGCATGCAGACGGGCGAGCCCTATCTGATCTTCTCGGATACGGTGAACCGCCAGATGGCGCCGCACCAGCGCGACCTGGGCCTGAAGGTCAAACAGTCGAACCTGTGCGCGGAAATCATGCTGCACACCGGCAAGGATCACCTGGGCGCCGAACGCACCGCCGTCTGCTGCCTGTCCTCGGTCAACGCCGAGACCTTCCTGGAATGGCGCGAAGAACCCAGGTTCATCGAAGACATCATGCGCTTCCTGGACAACGTCCTGGAGGACTTCATCCAGCGCGCCCCGTCCTCCATGGCCGCCGCCGTCTATTCGGCCAAACGCGAACGGTCGGTCGGCCTGGGCCTGATGGGCTTCCACTCCTTCCTGCAGTCGCAGGGCGTGGCCTTTGAAAGCGCCATGGCCAAGTCCTGGAACATGCGCCTATTCAAGCACCTGCGTCGCGAGGCCGACAAGGCCAGCCGCACGCTGGCCGAAGAGAAGGGCGCCTGCCTGGACGCCGCCGAACAGGGCGTCATGGAACGCTTCTCGCACAAGCTGGCCATCGCCCCCACCGCCTCGATCTCGATCATCTGCGGCGGCACGAGCGCCGGCATCGAGCCGATCCCGGCCAACATCTATACGCACAAGACCCTGTCGGGCTCGTTCGCGGTCAAGAACCCCTACCTGCAGAAGCTGCTGGGCGAGAAGGGCATCGACACCGAGGCCGTGTGGAGCTCGATCCTCGAACACGAAGGCTCGGTCCAGCATCTGGACGCCCTGTCGGACGACGAGAAGGGCGTGTTCAAGACCGCCTTCGAGCTGGACCAGCGCTGGGTGGTCGAGTTGGCCGCCGATCGCGCGCCGGAAATCTGCCAGGCCCAGTCGCTGAACCTCTTCATCCCCGGCGACGTGAACAAGTGGGACCTGCACATGCTGCACTGGTCCGCCTGGGAGCGCGGCGTGAAGTCCCTCTATTATCTGCGCTCCAAGTCGGTGCAACGCGCCGCCTTCGCCGGCGCCGAGGACAAGGCCGAGGCCGAGGTCGATCCGAACCAGCCGGACCTCTTCTCCGCCGCCCGCACCGACTACGACGAGTGCCTGGCCTGCCAGTAGGACCAGACTGTCCCATCACGATCCGCTGATCCCGCCCGGAGGAACCGTCCTCCGGGCGGTTTCGTTTGAGCCTTGCAGGATTGTGGCTTGAAAGAGTCCGTTGCAGTTCCCCCGCGATAGTGCAGAGTGCAACTGTTAACGGCTTTGGGAGGGACCGTTGTGCGCGTAGAGGCTTGCCTCGTGGGTGTTCTGATCGTCGTGGGTCTGCCCATGACGGCGAATGCGCAGGCGAACGCCGCGTTCACCGGGTCCGTGGCCGCCAAGGGCAGCGAGGCCGTCCAGTTCGAGGACGCCGCCGCCCGACTGGACGCCGACATCGCCATGGCCGCCGCAGACACGCCCTTCGGCGCACCGCTCGCCCTGTCGGGATCACCAGCCGGCCACGAAGCCTTCACCACCACCCGCAGCGAAGCCTGGTTCGCCGGCGACGGCTTCACCGACCGCCTGCGCTTGACGGCGCGGGGCGAGCCGCGCCGCGCCGACGGCGCGCCTGTGCCGCCGCGCGCGCTCGACGCCCGCACCTATGACGACGAAAGCTACGACGTCACCTATACGCGCGGCTGGATCGCCGCGCAGGGCCGCACGGCCTCTGGCCTGGAAGTCTCGCTGACGCCCCACGCAGGCGTCGGCTTCGGCAGCGACGGCACGACGGCCGAGGCCGGCGCCACCCTGAAGATCGGCGAGGGCCTGGACCGCCTGGCGCCCGACGGCGACGAGGCCTTTGGCGAACGGGCGCGCTGGTATGTCTATGCCGCCGGCTCCAAGCGCGCTGTCGGCTACAACTTCGCCCGAACCCGCGACGGAGACTTCGCCCGTTCCGGGATGAGCCACGACGAGGGCGCCTTCCTGGGCGATGCCTCAATCGGCGTGGCTTATCGCCGGGGCGCGCTGCAGGGATCGGTCGGCGTCGTCTATCGCGAGATCGAGGCCAATGGCATCAAGGCCTATGGCGGGATCAACACCGACGTGTCGGAAGGCCTGGTGGCCTTCCAACTGACGATCCGCCCCCGCGAATAGATCCTACTGAGATCGGGCCACGCCCTCGCGGCGGCTATCGGCTCCGCCGTCCCAACGGCCGTTGCGCCACAAGGCGCCGTGCAGGCCCGAGTTCTCCGACGTATTGGGCCGCAGCACGATGCCCCGCGCCGCCATGCCTTCCTGCAGGGCCTCGCTGAAGCCCTCGGTGTCGGCACCGAAACCATCGCCCTTGGCCACGATATTGGGCAGGTCGAACGCCTCCTGAACCGGCAGGCCCCACCCCAGGGCCGCGATCAGGGCCTTGGCGTTATAGGCCAGGATGGACGAGCCGCCCGGCGAGCCCAGAGCCCCGACCAGACGGCCCTCGCGATCCATGAGGATGACCGGCGACATCGACGAGCGCGGACGCTTGCCCGCCGCCACGGCATTGGCCGCCGGCGTGCCGTCGGTCGCCGTCGGGACCAGGGAGAAATCGGTCAGTTGATTGTTGAGGAAGAAACCGCCCGCCATCCGGCCCGAACCGAACAGGCTCTCGACCGTGGTGGTCATGCTGACGGCGTCGCCCTTGGCGTCGACAACGACGAAGTGCGAGGTGCCGGCCGGTTCACGCGTGGCGTCGGCGCCGACGCGCGGCGCGCCCGGCGGGGTCCCGAACGACGCCGCACCGCGCAGGGCCGGGGCCAAGGCCGCGCGTTCAGCCACATAGGCCGGGTCCAGCAGACCCGCGACCGGCACCGAGACAAAGGCCGGATCGCCGAAATAGCGGTCGCGGTCGGCGTACATCAGCCGCTGCAGTTGGGCGAAGGCGGCCCAGGCCTCAGGACTAGCCGCCCCCTTGTCCAGATCCGGCGTCTGCTCGCCCATGGCCAATAGTTGCAGGATCGAGGCCCCGCTGGACGGCGGCGGCGGCACGCAGACCACATAGACCTTGTAGGGGCCGCAGACGGCCTCGCGCACCAGAGGGCGATAGGCGGCGATGTCGGCGGCGGTCAGCCCGCCCGGACGCGGCCCCTCGGCCACGGCGGCGGCGATCGCCTCGGCCAGACGCCCGGTCTGCAGGCCCGCCGCGCCCTCGCGCGCCAGGGTCCGCACCGTCTCGGCATAGGCGGGGTTCTTCAGCACGTCCCCGGCGACGTAGCGCGTGCCGTCAGCTTTGGTGAAATATTCGGTGGCCCAGCGGGTCTTGGCCTGGGGCGCATTGCCGTTGATCATCCCGGCCAGACGCGGGCTGACGACAAAGCCGTCCTGCGCCAGCTTCTCGGCGTCGCCGAACAGCTCGGACCAAGGCAGCGCCCCGTGCTGCTTCTGCGCCAGGGCCAGCATGGGCACCGCGCCCGGCGCGCCGGTCGAATGGCCGCTCAGCACCGCATCCACAAAGGCCAGCGGCCGCCCGTTCTCGTAAAACAGCTCCGGCGTGGCCGAGGCCGGCGCCATCTCGCGCCCGTCATAGACGGTCAGCGCCGCGCTCTCGGCGTCGTAGACCATCATGAAGGCGCCGCCGCCCAGACCCGAGGACTGGGGCTCGACCAGGCCCAGGACCGCCTGGATGGCGACGGCCGCGTCCACCGCCGACCCGCCGCGCGCCAGAATCTTCATCCCCGCCTCGACCGCCAGCGGATTGGCCGCCGACACGAAGGGGCCGCGCGCGGGCGCCTCAGCCGTCGTCGCAACCGTTTCCACAGCCGGCGCCTCGACGACCGGCGCCGTGGCGCATCCCGCCAGCAAAACGGCGCCGACGGCCGCACTGGTCAGAATGAGTGAAATCTTGCGCCGAGGGTTCGACGTGAGGTTGGAATAGGCGCGCACGAAACGGCTCCTGCGGGGTTCAGGGAGAGGTTCATGCCTAGTGTCCCCGGCCCCAGAGTCCAAGCCTGCATTTTCTATCGGCATTTTCAGAAAAGCCGCTTGCCAGCCCCGGCCCCGCCCGCTAGATAGCCGCCCTGCCCGCAAGGCAGTGCGCGCCCGTAGCTCAGCTGGATAGAGCATCAGACTACGAATCTGAGGGTCGGACGTTCGAATCGTTCCGGGCGCGCCATTTTCTCCTACATTATCAATAGGTTTGATACACCGCCTTGGCGGTGGTTTCGGCGTTCATCGCGCTGGGGCACATATGGGGCACACTTGGCCTGAGTTGCCGCCTTCCAGCAGAGACCCACCGGCGTCGTTTGGCCGCCTGGCGCGCGCAGGCTTTTCATCAGATTTGAGCTGGCTGAAGCCGCAGGCTCGCCTACGCGTCCCATGAGCGGGACGCCTGAATGACCTGTCCGACTTCGCAGCATTCCCCTTGGGGCTGTTTCGCGACCGTGCGTGACGGCAGCGCAGCGATGCAGCCGGGCCTGCGGCCCTTGAACCGTTATCGATCCCGACGTTTCCACGCCCTTCAGGCGCTGTTCGAAAGCGTTTCCGGCCAGGCCAGGCGCCGTCAATGCACGTCGGGACTGCAGGGCGGCGCGGCGGATGAGGCCGGACGGGCGAGCCGGGCCCACGTCGCCAAAGGAAAAGGAAGGGTGGCTCGGGGCGCTCCAACAGGGAGCGCAGGCAGGAAGATTATCATGTCCAACCCAGCTGCAATTCCAGGCCAATCGCACCTCGCGCGCCCAGAGGTGTCGGACGAGCTCGACCTTCTCTCCGCCGTTCTTCGATGTGGAGCGTGTGTGGAGGGCGGTCGGGCCGCCGCCGCCGGGCTGCTCCGCGAGTTCGGAGGGTTGGCCGGGGTGTCGGCCGCCGATCCTTCAGCCCTGGCGCGCGCCGGTCTGACAGTGCGCGCCGCCGCTGAGATCGGGAGGGCCCGGTCCCTGGCGCTCGCCATGGCCAGGGCGGAAGCCTGTCGGCGACCTGTGCTGTCGTCCTGGACGGCGCTCATCACCTATCTCCGCGCCACCATGGCGCATGCGCCCCGCGAACAGTTTCGCGTCCTGTATCTCGACAAGCGAAACATTCTGATGCGCGAGGAACATCTGGCCCATGGGACAGTGGACCATGCACCGGTTTACGTGCGCGAAGTCGTGAGGCGTGCTCTCGAGATGTCCGCCTCGGCGATGATCCTGGCGCACAACCATCCTTCCGGAGATCCCACGCCCTCGCAGGCGGACATCGATATGACCCGACGGATCATCGACGCCGCCAGTGTCTTCGATATTCAGGTGCATGACCATGTCATCGTTGGGCGCGAGGGCAATCAGAGCTTTCGCGCTCTCGGTCTGATCTGAGGTCGTCATGACCCTTCACGCCATCGTCGCCGCCTTGGGCGGCGACCTCTATTCCGGGGGGCGACGCGCCAATGTGGCGGCTCCCGGACACAGTCGCGCTGATCGCTCAATCTCCCTGATGCTCGACGGCGATCATCTGGTGATCCACGGTTTCGGGTCGACGGACTGGCGCACAGTGCGCAGGCATCTGCAGAGCCTTGGTCTCGTCGACGCCCGAGGGCGTCTGACCGGTGACGGCGTCCCACCGTCTTCCCAGCCATTTTCCCGGGGGGATGACCCCCTGCTGTGTCCCTCTACGCGGCAGAGAATCGCGACGGCGCAGGCGATCTGGGGGCAGGGGCTGCGGCTGAATGACGGCGATCTTTGCCACCGCTATTTCCTGCGCAGAGGCGTCGATCTTCCGAAGGGCGTCACGGAACTGCGGCGACATCCTGACGCGCGAGTCGCCGTCTATCGGAACGCCGGACCGACCTGTCCGGCCCTGCTGGCCGCCGTTCGGGGCCCGGACGGCGTGCTGAGCGGGGTGGAGATCACCTATCTCGATCCCGACGGCAAGGTCGCGCGACGCCTTCGCCTGCCTCGCAAGACTGTGGGCGTCGTACCCCCGGGATCGGCGGTCCGTCTTTCGGCTCTGGATAGCCAGATGGTCGTGGGCGAGGGGGTGGTCACGACCCTCTCGGCCATGGCGCGGTTCGGTCTGCCGGGCTGGGCCCTGCTGTCAGCCGGCAATCTCGCCCGGTGGTCGCCGCCAGCGCCTGTGCGCCGTGTCCTGATCGCCGGCGATCGCGGTCGGGCCGGGGAGAGGGCGGCCCTGAACCTCATGGACCGGCTGAGGGTCATGGGGCTTGCAGCCTCGGTTCGGTTGCCGCCGCCTGGCTTCGGCGACTGGAACGACGCGGCGACCTGGAAAGGAGAGGAGGAAGGGCGGGACGGGGCGCCGGCATAGCGGGGATAAGCCCCGCCGACCGGCGGGAGAAGACCCATGACCCGTTCCGTTTCAAAAGCGCCCGCTTCGACGGCCCCCACGCAGACTCGCATCCAGGCCGTCGTGCGTCTGGGCGATCTCGACATCGCCCCCGAGAACCTTCGCCATGGCGAGGCGCCGGACGACGACATCCCGCAGCTGGCGGACACCATAGCCGCCGCCGGCCTCCTGCAGTTTCCGACCGTCCGGCCGGGGGCGGGGCGAAGACGCCGCCTACATGGTGCTGGACGGTCGCCGACGTCTGCTGGCCCTGCGGCTCCTGCGGGATGGCGGCTTCATCGACGACGATCATCCCGTCGAGGTCTTCGTCGAGACGGACCGGGCGCGCCAGGCCGCGGCGGTCGTCCTGACCAATACGGCCGTGCCCGTCCATGTCGCCGATGTCGTCGCCGCTATCGGCCGCATGCTGACGGCGCGTCTCGGCGTGAAGGCCATCGCCCGGGCTCTTGGCTATGGCGAGATTGAGATCCGGCGCCTGGCTTCCCTGTCGAAGCTCCCCGCCGTCGCCCTGGAGGCGCTCAAGACCGGCCGGATCACTCTGCGTCAGGCCAGGCTCCTTGCCCGGCTGAAGGACAAGGGTCAGCAGGTTGAACTGGCCCAGGCCGTTCTGGACGGCCAAGGCCTGCAGGAGTGGCGGATCCAGGAACAGCTTGGGGAGGGTCGCATCACCAACCGCGATCCCCGCTGCGGCCTCGTGACGCCCAAGCTCTATTCTACAGAGGGCGGTCGCACGGAGGCCGACCTGTTCGGGGAGCTGCCGCCGGTCCTGCTGGACCCGGAAGTCCTGACACGCGCCTGGCTCAAACGCGCGGCGGAGGTGGCGGCGCCTCTGGAGGCGGAGGGCCTGACCGTGCATCTCTGCGCGGGCGACCCCGACTCAGGCGACAAGGGGCCGGACCTGCCCGAGGATCTGGAGCAGCTCTACTACGCCTATGGCGGTCTTTCTGAGGCGGCGACCATCGTCTACCGCGCGGCGCGCGACCGCGCCCAGACGGCAGCCGAGGCCGTGGCGACGGTGGAGCCGGAGACGCCCGACGAAGACGCCGCCGGGCGACTGGCGGCTTTCGTGCAGGCGCGGCTCGCCCAGGACCAGGCCGGCGCCGGGCAGCGGATCGCCACCGCCCTGGTGCTGAGGCCGTCGTTGCGGACCGGCGTCGAGGTCGAATGCTACGGACCGGCCGAGGAGGCTGAACCGGCCAGATCAGCGGCCGACGAGGCCGACGAGGTCGAGGACGCGACGGAAGAGCAGGGGCGACTTGTCCCTCGATGCGCTTATGCGCCGCCCCGCGCGGCGGCCCCGGCGCCCGAGGTCGAGGGCGTCAGCCATGTCCTGCATGCCACCCGTACGGACATGGCGACGCGGGGCCTGATCCGCGCCCTGGCGGACGCACCCGAGGTCGCTCTCACGGCCCTGGTCGCGCGCCTGTTCGGGACCGTGGCGGTCTGGCCGCCGGTCGGACGGTCCGAGACGGCGTTGGCGATCAGCGCCTCGGCCTTCAACCCGTCGGGCGGGCGCATCGTCGAGGCACTCGACGGCGCTGTGCGGGAACGCCTCGATGAGCGTCATCGCGCCTGGGAGGCGTCGGGCCTGACGATGATCGCTTGGGTCCATGCCATGGATTCGGCCGAACGGCTGGGCCTCCTGGCGGAGCTGACAGCCCTCAGCCTCGATCTTCGCGAAGATCGGACCAGTCTCGTGAGGAAGACGGCGAGGACCGAGGCCGCCGAAATCGCCGACCTCTGCGATGCGGACATTGCGCGTTGGTGGACGCCGGACGGCGCCTACCTGCGCCCGCATTCCCGGGAGCAGTTGCTGAC
>JALAGW010000058.1 GCA_022712235.1 Brevundimonas sp.
GTGCCCGCCGGCCCCGCCGCGCCGCGCGTCAGCGTGGCCGCCGCCGTCGGCCAGAGCGGCCTGGTCCAGGACGACCTGTCCCCGGCCCTGCTGGCCCACCCCAAGGTCAAGGAATGCCTGGCCGAAACCCGCAGGGGCGAACGGTTCGAGCCCAACGTCGAGGTCTTCCGCTTGGCCGCTGACAAGCTGCTGTGGGCCGTGCCTTGCGGCGAAGGCGCCTACAACTTCAACCAGACCTACTTCATCACCCCGGCCGACGGGACCGCGCCCCAGCCGGTCGTCTTCCCCACGGCGCAGGGCAGCGAGCAGGATCTGGTCAACAGCCGCTATGATCCCAAGACCCGCACCCTCTTCGCCTTCGGCAAGGGGCGCGGCATCGGCGATTGCGGCCGCATGGGGACCTGGGCCTGGACCGGAGAGCGCTTCGCCCTGCTGGACGAGAAGGTCATGCCGAGCTGCACGGCCGTCCCCCAGGACCTGTGGCCGACCACCTGGCGCGCCGCGACCTGATCCCCGCTCAGCGCCTGACATGAAAACGGCCCGGACGCGCGAACGTCCGGGCCGTCTTTCGTTGCAGTCCCGTGCGAGGCCTCAGGCCCGCATCTGAGCCTCCAGCACGGCCAGCGGCAGGGAGCCGTTCATCAACACCTTGTCGTGGAAGGCGCGCAGGTCGAAACCGGGCCTGGCTTCGGCCTCGGCGCGCAGACGGGCGATGACCGTGTGGCCGACCTTGTAGGCGCAGGCCTGACCCGGCCAGACGCAGTAGCGGTTGATCTCGCTGTTCGAGGCGTCCAGCGGCTTGGCGCCCGAAGCCGCCATGTATTCGACCGCCCGCTCGCGGCTCCAGCGCTCGGAATGCAGCCCGGTGTCCACCACCAGACGCACGGCCCGGAACAGATAGGACATCAGGAAGCCGACCCGGCCCAGCGGGTTGTCGGCATAGACGTTCAGGTCGTTGGCGGCGACCGCCTCGGCATACAGGGCCCAGCCCTCGTTATAGGCCGAGAAACCGCCCGCTCGACGCCATTGCGGCAGCTCGCCCGACTCGCGCTGCAGGGCGACCTGCAGGTGGTGGCCCGGCGAGGCCTCATGATAGGTCAGGGTCGGCAGGGCGAACTTCGGCCAGTTCCCGCTGTCGCGCAGGTTGATGTAATAGGCCCCCGGACGCGAACCATCCAGCGGCGGCCCCTGGTAATAGCCGCCCGGCGCGCCCGACTGGATCGAGACCGGCACGCGACGGATCTCGACATGGGATTTCGGCAGGCGGCCGAACACCTGGGGCAGCTTCGGCTCCAGAGCCGCCACCTGCTGGTTCAGCCAGGCCAGCAGTTCCGCCTTGCCCGCGTCGGTGTTGGCGAAGAGCTGGGCCGGGTCCTTGTTCAGGGCCTGAACGCGCTCGCCCACCGTGCCCTGGGTATAGCCCTGGGATTTCAGAATGGCGTCGATCTCGGCGCTGATCTCGGCGACCTGTTCCTGACCCATCTTGTGAATGTCGGCGGCGCTCAGCGTCGTGGTCGTGTTGGACTTCAGGCCGTTGGCGTAGAAGGCCTCGCCGTCAGGCAGGCGCCAGACCCCGGCGTCATGGGTCGCCTGCGGACGGATGGCCTCCAGGGCCGCGATCTGACGGGCCAGGGCGGGCTTGACCTTCTCATCGACGATGGCGGCGGCGCGGGCGTCATAGCCCGGCAGGTTCAGGGCCGCGGTCTTCCTGATCAGCGACTTGACCATGGCCAGGTCGGCGGCGGGCGTGTCGCGCAGGGTGCGGACCTGGGGCAGCATGCGGTCGATGATGAAGTCGGGCGGGATGACGCCCAGACCGGCGTCCTCGCGCACCTTATCCGTCTCGCCGTCCAGCACCCCGGCGAAGGCCTCCAGCCGCGACAGGAAGGCCTCGGCCCCCGCCGCGTCCTCGACCCGATGCTGGTTGTCCATGAAGTCCGGCGTCTCGAAATAGGCGCCCGAAAGCTGGGTGACGATATAGGGCGAGGGTCGGCCCGGCCCCGAGCCATAGGCGAAGCGCGAAGTCTCGGCCGAGGTCTCGCGGCCGAAGGCGGCGATGGCGTAGTTCAGGGCGCCGGCCTCGCTGAGACCCGTCTGGTCGAAGGCGCGCAGGCTTGCCCAGCGGCTGACGGCCTTGTCGCGATCCTTGCGGATGGCGTCGGGGCTGATCGCCGTCAGCTTGGACGACAGGCCGGAGCGCGCGCCGCGGTCAAGGCCGAGGTTGGTGGCGTATTCGGGATTGTCGTCGATGTCGGCCTCGAACCAGCCGTCCAGCAGGGCGTTCAGGCGCCCGTCTGCATCATTGGCGGCGGCGTGCGCCAGCGAGGGCGCGACGGCGGCCGTGGCGGCGGCGGTCAACAGAAGGCGGCGGCGGTCGATCATGAAGAAGCTCCCCGTCGAGGCGGGCGCGACGCCGCGCGCCCCCTCACTACTCAGACTATTCGTCGGGCCGGCGCGCCCGTGGTTCGAAAGATCAGGCCGGCGTCCAGGCGTTCATGGTCCGCTCCAGAACCGTCAGCGGCACGCCGCCCAGGCCCAGGCCGGCGTCGTGGAAGCCCTTGATGTCGAAGCGGTCGCCCAGGCGACGCTTGGCGTCTTCGCGCAGCTTGACCCAGGTGGTGTGGCCGACCTTGTAGCTGGAGGCCTGACCCGGCCAGACGCAGTAGCGCTCGACCTCGGTGGCGATGCTCGACTCCTGGTCGCCCAGGGTATCGACCATGTAGCGGATGCCCTGCTCGCGGCTCCAGCGCTTGTGATGCAGGCCCGAGTCCACGACCAGACGCGCGGCGCGGAACATCAGCGACTGCAGATAGCCGATCTGGCCGAAGGGATCGTTTTCATAGGCGCCGATCTCGTCCGCCAGCTGTTCCGAATACAGGCCCCAGCCCTCGGAATAGGCCGAGAAGCCCATGACCTTCATCAGCAGCGGCGTGTCCGGCTGCTCCTGCTGCAGGGCGATCTGGAAGTGATGGCCCGGCACCGCCTCGTGATAGGTCAGGGTCGGCAAGGTCCACTTGGGCCATTCCGCCGTGTCGCGCAGGTTGATGTAGTAGGCGCCCGGACGCGAACCATCCAGGGCCGGCGGCTGATAGTAGCCGCCCGGCGCCCCGGCCTCGATGGCCTTGGGCACGCGCTTGATGTCGCAGGGCGACTTGGGCAGGCGGCCGAAATATTCCGGCATGCGCGCCTGGATGGCGACCATCTGGGCGTTCAGTTCCTTGATCAGCTCGTCCTTGGCCTCATCCGTGTTCGGATAGACGAAGCGCGGGTCCTTGCCGAGGGCGGCGATGCGCGCGCCGACCGAGCCTTGCGTCAGGCCCTGCGCCTTCAGCAGGGCGTCGGCGCGGCTGGAGATGTCGGCCACCTGCTCCAGCCCCATCTGATGCACCTCGTCCGGCGTCATCGAGGAGGTGGTGTAGTATTTCAGGCCGAAGCGATAATAGGCCTCGCCGTCCGGCAGGCGCCAAACCCCGCCGTCATGGGTCGCGCCGGGACGCACCGCCTTCAGGGCGTCAGCCTGACGCTGGATGGCCGGATAGACCTCCTTGGTCAGGATGGCCTCGGCCCTGGCGGCCCAGTCGCCGGGCAGGTTCTTCTCGGCCGCGCGACGCGCCAGGGAGGTGGTCATGACCGACTCGGCCGCGGCCGTGCCGGTGATGGCCCCCATCTGGGTCAGGGTGCGGTCGATCACGAAGTCCGGCGGCACGGCCCCGGCCGAAAACTCGGCCTGCATCCGCGCCCGCTCGTCGTCCAGACCCTTGGCGAAGTCCGACAGGCGCGACAGATAGGCCTCGGCGTCGTCCGCCGCCTCGATGCGGTGCTGGCTGTCGAGGAAGTCGGGGATCTGCTGATAGGCGCCGCCCAGTTGGCTGACGGTATAGGGCGAGGGCGAGAAGCCGCCGCCGTAGGGGAAGCTGTCACCCGTCATCAGGGTGTCGCCGAAGAACTCCAGCGAGTCGTAATAGGTCTGCTCGGTCGTCGTCAGCTGACGCTTGTCGATAGCCTTGAGGGCGGTCATGCCGTCCTTGAACTTGACCTTGTCGGCGTCGATCTTGGCCTGCGAACGGTCGCTCAGCTTGAAACGCGCCTGGGCCATCGGCCCCCGGTCCATGCCCAGCATGGTCAGGGTCTCCGGATCGGACAGGATCATCTCCTGGGCGATCTTGTCGAGCAGAGCCAGGAACTGGGCCGACGCGGGGCCAGCGGCAGGGGCTGCAGCGGTCTGCGCCAACGCGCGGGCGGCGCCCGAGGCCGCAAACGCGCCTCCCAGGGCGGCGGTCATCAACAGGCGGCGACGGTCCATCATCGGGCTTCCTCCCAAAAGCGATGGGAGGGGACACTAGCGAAGCCTTGCCGCCCCGCAAGCCGCCACTGTCACGGCAAGGATGAAGTTTCGTCCATACTGCGCCGCCGCATGAAAATCAGACCGGCTGGACATGGGCCTTGAGGCAGTCGCGCACGGCCTTCTTCAGGTCGCCCGGCGCATTGGGCTCATCCACGCCCTCGGCGGCCAGAACCGCCTTCATCGCCGCGTCCAGACCCTTGGGCAGGGCCGCGATCACCTTCTTCTGCCCCTTGTCATGCAGGCAGAAGCCGACCTCGCTGCACAGGGCGGCGAACAGGGCGTCGAAGTCCACGTGGGCGAAGTCGTGGGCGGCGTCAGTCATAGACTCAGGCTTACAGGCGGGTCGCATGGAAGGCCACGTGGTCGCCCACGAAGCTGGCCATGAAGAAGTAGGAGTGATCATAGCCCGCCTGCATCCGCAGGGTCAGCCCCTGCCCCGCCTTTTTGGCCGCCGCGACCAGAAGCTCGGGCTTCAGTTGATCGGCCAGGAAGCTGTCGGCGTCGCCCTGATCCACCAGGATGTCGTCAAAGCGCCCCGCCGCCGCCCCGCCCTCGATCAGAAGGGCCGCATCGTGTTTCGCCCATTCGGCGCGGTCTTCACCCAGATAGGCGGAAAACGCCTTCTCGCCCCACGGACAGCGCGTCGGCGACGAGATCGGCGCGAAGGCCGAAACGGACCTGAACAGCTCGGGATGACGCAGGGCCAGGGTCAGGGCCCCGTGCCCGCCCATCGAATGGCCGAAGATCGAACGCGTCTTCGTCGTCGGGAACTCGGCGTCGATCAGGGCGATCAGCTCGTCCGTGACATAGCTTTCCATGCGGAAGTGCGGCGCCCACGGCGCTTGCGTCGCATCGACATAGAAACCCGCGCCCTGGCCCAGGTCATAGGCCTGATCGTCCGCCACGCCCTCGCCGCGCGGCGAGGTGTCCGGCGCCACGATGATGACGCCATGCTCGGCGGCGGCCCTGTAGGCTCCGGCCTTGGTGGTGAAATTATCCTCGGTGCAGGTCAGGCCCGACAGCCAGATCAGCACGGGGAACGGCCCTTCGCCTGCGGGCGTGAACACCGACAGGGTCATGGGCGTGCCCGTCGTCGCGCTGTCGTGCTTCAGATAGCGCAGGGTTCCGCCGTGAACGACGTGGCTCTTGACCGTTTCCATCAACTCAAACTCCAGTCAGTCAGGCCAGACGCTGGCCATGAAGGCGTCGTCCAGGCGGCCGCCGTCCTTCGAGAAATGCGCATACCAGTCACGCGGGATCGGCGGGCTGGCCCCGGCCGGGGGCGCGCCGCCGCCCCAGGCCTCGAAGCCGACCCCGACCAGGATGGGCCCCTCGCGCACGGCGGGCGCGGGCACGGCCTCGACCGCCTTGACCACCGCCGCGACCGTCTCGGCGCCGGGGGCCGGGTCGCCGGTGACGACCCAGGCCTTGGCCCGTCCGCCCGGCTTGACCATCAGCAGCAGCATGCCCGAGGCGCCGGGCTGAACCGGCGCGGCGCGCACGGCGCCCTCGGCCGCCGCCGTCGCGGCGTTGACATAGGGCGACAGGGCCGAGACCTCGACCCGCGCCTTCATGACCGGATCGGGCAGGTAGAGGACCACGTCCTTGCCGACCCAGGCCTCGGCCGGCGCTTCGGCCACTGGCGCGCCGTCGGCGCCCCGGTCGCAGGCCGCCAATCCCAGCGACAGGCTGAACGCCGCCAGCCCCGCCGTCATCGCCGCTTTCGCTCTCATCTCGTCTCCGCCTTCAAACCCAGGCCCTGCTTTATCCCGTGCGGACAAAGGCAGATAGGCCCGCCGTCAGCCCTCGGGCGTCACCACGCGGGTCGCCTGACCGTTCTCGTCCTTGAAAGTGATGCGCGCCCCGCCGTCGGCCGCCACGCTGAGCACCAGACGCGCCCGGCCCGCGCCGTCGCGCAGCACCAGTTCCGACGCACCGGAGCCCTGACGGCCCAGGAAGGCGCGCGGGAAGCCCTCGAGATTGGCGGTCTTCATCGCCTCTTCCTGCTGTTCGGGCGTCAGACTCGCCAGGCTCTCCAGCACGGCGAAGTCGATCGACTCCTCGGGCCGGTCGTTGACGAAGACGCCGGACACCCGTCGCGCCCCTTGCTGGAAGCCCATGATCTGGACCGTCTGGTCCTGTTCATAGCCGTCGAAGGTCAGGCTGCCGCCCGACGTCTTGACCCCGTCGGCGTTCTTGCCGCCGAAGACCAGACCGCCGACCTCGGTGCCTTCCTCGTTCATGAACAGCATGCCCGCCGAATCGCGACCCGGATGCGGCACCTCGCGCCCGCGATAGGGGATTTCCGGGAAGGCGGTCTGGTTGGAGATCACCATTCGCAGCGTGCCGTCCGGCTCGCGCACATTGATGCGCTGGACGTCAATCTCGGTAAAGCGGGCCGGACCGACGCCTGACAC
>JALAGW010000059.1 GCA_022712235.1 Brevundimonas sp.
GAAGACGGCCCGAAAGACGGCGGCGGCAATGACCACGGCGATAAGGGCCTGCAGAAGGTTCAACAGGCCCGTCCAGGCCTGAAACTGGACCATCTGGGCCATCACGGTCGCCGAAGGCTCGCGCGCCGCCAGCTCTTCAATCGATATCGCCCCGAAAAACCGCAGCGTCAGCGCGCCGAACAGCAGCGTCGGCGCCGCCGCCAGAACGCCCCAGGCCCAGACCCGCAAGGGCCGGCGCCGCGTCAGCTTGAAACCGGAGGCCAGGGCCTCGCCAATGGAAAACGCCGTGGTCATGTCTGCTCCTACTGGCCGCCGTCATAAGCCAGACCGCAGGTCGTCCGCCACCCCGTCGCAATGACAGGCTGACGGAAGCCTTTCGGACGGCTAGAAGGCCGCCATGTCGAACGCAGCCTCCTCTCCCCAGCCCATTCACGTCATCGGCGGCGGCCTCGCCGGTTCCGAAGCCGCCTGGCAGATCGCCCAGGCGGGCGTGCCCGTCATCCTGCATGAAATGCGCGGCGTGCCGGGCATTAAGACCGACGCGCACCAGACGGACGGTCTGGCCGAGCTGGTCTGCTCCAACTCCTTCCGTTCGGACGACTGGGAATACAACGCCGTCGGCCTGCTGCACGCCGAGATGCGGGCGCTCGGCTCCATCATCATGGAATGCGGCGACGCCCATCAGGTCCCGGCGGGCGGCGCCTTGGCCGTCGACCGCGACGGCTTCTCCCAGGCCGTGACGGCCAAGCTGGAAGCCCACCCGCTGGTGACCATCGTGCGCGAGGAAATCGCCGGCCTGCCGCCGGAGGAATGGGACAACGTCATCGTCGCCACCGGCCCACTGACCTCCCCCGCCCTGGCCGACGCCATCCTGAAGATGACCGGCGAGGAAAGCCTCAGCTTTTTCGACGCCATCGCCCCCATCATCCACGCCGACAGCATCGACTTCGACATCGCCTGGCGTCAGTCGCGCTATGACAAGGAAGGCCCCGGCGGCGACGCCGCCGCCTACGTCAACTGCCCGATGGACAAGGAACAGTACGACGCCTTCATCGACGCCCTGCTGGGCGGCCCCAAGGCCGAGTTCAAGGACTGGGAGAACGTCCCCTATTTCGACGGCTGCCTGCCGATCGAGGTCATGGCCGAGCGCGGCCGCGAGACCCTGCGCCACGGCCCGATGAAGCCTGTCGGCCTGACCAATCCGCGCAACCCGACGGTCAAGGCCCACGCCATCGTCCAGTTGCGTCAGGACAACGCCCTGGGCACCTTGTTCAACATGGTCGGCTTCCAGACCAAGCTGAAGCATGGCGCCCAGGCCGAGACCTTCCGCATGATCCCCGGCCTGCAGAACGCCCAGTTCGCGCGTCTAGGCGGACTGCACCGCAACACCTACCTGAACAGCCCTCAGCTGCTGGACAAGCAACTGCGCATGAAGGCCATGCCGCGCCTGCGCTTCGCCGGTCAGGTGACGGGCGTCGAGGGCTATGTCGAAAGCGCCGCCATGGGCCTTTTGACCGGTCGTCTGGCCGCCGCTCAGGCCCTTGGCCGCGACCTGTCGGCCCCGCCGCCGGAAACGGCCATGGGCGCCCTGGTCGAACACATCACCGGCGGCCACCTGGAAGGCTCCAAGTTCCAGCCGATGAACATCAACTACGGCCTGCTGCCGCCGCTGGAGGCCCCCAAGGTCGACGAGGACGGCAAGCGCATCCATCCCAAGGAACGCGGCCGCGCCAAGAAACGCCTGCAATCCATCCGCGCCATGGAGGCGCTGAAGGCCTGGCGCGACGCCTAAGCCAAAACGGCCGGGTCAGCTCAGCTTGGGCAGGCCCGGCCGGAACTGCAGCGTCATCACGCCCAGCACCACGACGCCGACGCCCATCAGCACCCAGGCCCCCGTCAGGTCCGCCATGTGGTCGCGCAGCAGGCCGGCGGCCAGCGGCGACAGGCTGGCGATGATGTAGCCCCCGCCCTGAACAAAGGCGAGCAGATCGCCCGACCGACTCGGATCGTCGATCTGGTCCATGGCCAGGATCAGGGTCAGGGGGAAGATGGCCCCGATGCCCAGGCCCATCACCACCACGACCGGAACCGCCAGCGACACCGGTGCGACCACCAGCCCCGCCAGCCCGATCAGGGCCAGCGCCAGGGCCGTCAGGATCGGCCCGCGCCGGTCAGGGAAGCGCGCGATCACCAGCGAGACGATGACCCCTGCCGCCACCTCGGCCCCCGTCATGCCGCTGAGCAGATAACCCGCCGTCGCCCTCGCCTGCCCCAGATCGACGTAGAAGGGCGGCAGCCAGGCCAGCACCAGCGTATAGGCCGAGGTGCCCAGTCCCATGATGAAGATCAGGCTCCAGGCCCGCCCCTGACGCCAGAATGGGATCTCGACGTGCGCCATTTCGACCACGGCCGCCCGGTCCGCCTCCTCGGCCGCCGGATCGCGCGCCGCGATCAGCCAGACGACCGCCGCGACAAAGGCGGGCGCACTCCACAGGGCCAGGGTCCAGGCCCAGCCGACGGCCTCGGCCAGACCCGCTGCCGTGGCCGCAGCGATGGCCGCTCCGCCCATGATGCCCGTGGTATAGACCGCCATCACCGTGCCGAACCGCGTCGGGAAGGCCCGCTTGATCACGACCGGCGCCAGGGCCTGAATCAGGGCCACGCCGACGCCGACGACCGCCGCGCTGGCGATCAGGCCCGCTGTGTCCCGTAACACCGCTCGCGCCAGACAGGCCGCGCCGATCAGCAGCGCGCCCAGCAGGATGCCGCGCCGCTCGCCCAGCCGACGCCGCAGGGGTCGGATCGACAGGGCGCCGAGGCCGATCATCGCCACCGGCAGGGTCGTCAACAGGCTGGCGGCGGTAGAATCCATCCCCGTCGCGCCCTCGATCAGGTCCAGCAGCGGCCCCACCGCCGCCATCGCCGGACGCAGGTTCAGCGCCAGGGCGAAGATGGCCGCCAACAGCAGCAAGGACGCGCCGCGCGCCGCTTCGGCATCGGACCGTGCGATCATGACAGAGACTCCACTGAGAATTCGCGCTACTCTCTCGACCTCAAGTATCTCGATGTCAAGATAACTCATGCCCGACAGAGCCTCCCGCGCCGCCGCCCAATGGGCCGTCCAGCGCCCCGACATGGACATGCTGCCGATGGAGGCGCTGGGCCGCCTGCACGAGGCCTCCATTTTGGTCGCGCGGGAACGCCAGGCGCCCCTCTACGCCCGCTACAACCTGCAGCAGGGCGAGTTCGACGCCCTGGCGACGCTGCGCCGCTCGGGCGCGCCCGAGGGCCTGACCCCGACCGCTCTGTTCGAGGCGGCCATGATGTCGTCCGGCGGAATGACGGCCCGCATCGACCGGCTGGAGAAGGCCGGCCTGGTCGAACGCCGCCCTCACCCCACCGACCGCCGCGCCACCCTGGTCCGCCTGACCGACAAGGGCTTCGACCTGATCGAAACCATCATGCCCGAACACGAAGAAGCGGCGCGCGACATCCTCGCTCCTCTTTCGCTCGATGAGCAGAAGACCCTGAACGCCCTGCTGGCCCGCCTGATCGGCAGCCTCTGCGACTAGACGCGGCCGCGCAGCAC